>JAFQIF010000199.1 GCA_017397695.1 Clostridia bacterium | reverse complement strand
TTCTTTTTCGGCCTGCCGATCAGGTTCTGCAGCGGATAGTAATAGCGTGTGCGCTCCGGCGCTTCGGTATCCTGATGCTTGACGAACTCAATAAAGCTCTCATCCCTCGTTTCAAAGAACGCTTCGATTTCATCCTTCGTCTTCAGCGGGATATCCGCGCCGGAAAGCAGATGATAGCAATCATAACCAGCTCGTACCGCCTCGCTGAGCAGCAGCATTTCACAGCGCACCTGCGTGTCTGCACCCCAGGAAATCCTGAACTTGCGATACACCTTAACGCCGGATTTCTTCGCAGCAGCATAGATCGCCTGCTCATCCACATTTTTCGCCCGGCGATCAATATGAATATAGAAATCCGCATTCTCGCTGTCCAGCGCACGGATCAGCCTTTGCAGCAAGTCAAAATACTGATGCGCGATGATCAGATAGGCATGACGCTTCATGCTGTTTCCTCCAAATCCATTTCCTGTTAAGGAAAAAGTAGGGGCGGCTATCAGCCGCCCGCATTTCAGCCTGATTCTATTTTACAGAATATAGCGTTTCATGTCCATCATTTTCGAGTCTTTTCCCAGATGCTTTCGGACGTATTCGCCGTTGACCACCACGTCGACGTCCGGCATGTCGCCGCCGGCATTGAAGGAAATATCTTCCAGCATCTGCTCAAAGAGCGTATGCAGGCGGCGCGCGCCGATGTCTTCCTTGGTTTCGTTCGCCAGCTGCGCAGCCTCTGCCAGCGCATCCAGCGCGGATTCCTCAAAGTGCAGATGCACATGATCGACGGCAAGCAGCGCTTCATACTGACGGGTAAGCGCATTGTCCGTCTGGCTGAGGATCTTCTTAAAGTCTTCGCGGGTGAGCGGCTTCAGGCTCACCCTCACCGGGAAGCGGCCCTGCAGTTCAGGGATCAGATCGGTCACCTTCGCCACATGGAATGCGCCGGCAGCGATAAAAAGCATGTAATCCGTCTTCACCACGCCGTATTTGGTGTTCACCGTGCTGCCCTCGACGATGGGCAGGATATCGCGCTGCACACCCTCGCGGCTCACATCCGGACCGTTGTGCGCACGTCCGGCGACCTTATCGATTTCATCAATAAAGACGATACCGTCCTGCTCGGCGCGGCGAAGCGCCTCCTCGGTCACGGCGTCCATATCGATAAGCTTGCCCTCCTCCTCGGAGACGAGAAGCCTGCGGGCGTCGGCAACCTTCATGCGGCGCATCTTGGTCTTCTTGGGCATCATATCGCCCATCATGGAGCCGATGTTCACGCTCGCGCCGTTGATCTCCACATCCTTGGGCGCATCCTCAACCTCGACCTCGATCTCCATCTCCTCCAGCTCGCCGCGGCACAGCTGGGCACGCAGCTCATCAGCGCGCGTTGCCAGGCGCTGCTTCTCACTCTCGGGGAGCTCAGGCTGCTTGGGCTTGTTGCCCAGCAGCACGTCGATGGGATTGACCGGCTTGCGATTGGGATGCAGAATGATATCAATGATACGCTCCTCGGCGAGCACAGTCGCGCGGGTCTTCACCTTCTGGCTGGCTTTTTCCTTGCAGATGCGCACGCTGGCCTCAACGAGGTCGCGGATGATGCTTTCGACGTCGCGGCCCACATAACCGACCTCGGTGAACTTCGTCGCTTCCACCTTGACAAACGGCGCATCCACCAGCTTGGCCAGGCGGCGGGCGATCTCGGTCTTGCCCACGCCCGTCGGGCCAACCATCAGGATATTCTTGGGGACGATTTCGTCGCGAATCTCAGCAGGAAGCTGCGCTCTGCGATAGCGGTTGCGCAGCGCCACGGCGACCGCGCGCTTGGCCTCGTCCTGGCCGATGATGTATCGATCGAGCTCGCGCACGATCTGCTTGGGCGTCAGTTCCATATATTCCACCTCTATCTCTCTTGAAACAGCGCGAAGCGTAATAGGGGTTCGGGGCCAATGTCCCCGAGCGATTCTTAGGGCAGCAGCCCTAACGTCCCTTACGCTTCCTCTACAATCACGTTGTGATTAGTAAACACGCAGATATCTGCCGCGATATGCAGCGCCTTTTCGGCAATCTCCTTCGCCGTCAGATCCGTATTCTGCTTGAGCGCGCGCGCCGCGGCAAGCGCATAGTTGCCGCCGGAGCCCACAGACGCAATGCCGTCGTCCGGCGTAATGACCTCGCCCGTGCCGGAGAGGATCATCAGTGTCTGACCGCTGGCGACGATGAGCATCGCCTCCAGCTTGCGCATCGCCTTGTCCGCGCGCCAATCCTGCGCCAGTTCCACCGCTGCGCGCTCCAGATTGCCGGAGTACTGCTCCAGCTTTGCCTCAAAGCGCTCGCACAGCGCAAACGCATCCGCCACACTGCCGGCAAAGCCCGTAACGACCTTACCGCCGTAAATGCGGCGCACCTTGCGCGCGGTGGACTTGAAGATGGTGCTCTCGCCCATCGTCACCTGACCGTCGCCGGCGACCGCAATTTTCCCGTCTTTCAAAACAGCACAAATGGTCGTGCCCTTCAGCTGCATATCATGATCCTCCATATCAAGAATGACAGCATGATTATATCACACTGTCATTTGTTTATACAATTCAATCTTCTGACAGTCAGCGCTTTATCAGCCTTCCGGATAAAAATCCTCCGCCAGCGGATTCGACCGCAGCGCCTCGATGAAATCAAGCGACCTCGCCGCGATCGCGCCGTAGCGCTCCTGCTTGTTGCGGATCTTTTGGGGATACGCATCGATCAGGCCGAAGTTCGCATTCATCGGCTGAAAATCGCCTGTCGACTTTGCCACATGGTAGCCCAGCGCGCCAATCGCCGTCAGGCGCGTAAAATCGACCGGCTCCCTGCCCAGCATCTGCCGCGCGAGCGATATGCCCGCGACCATGCCGCTGGATGCGCTCTCCACATAGCCCTCCACGCCCGTCATCTGGCCCGCAAAGTACGTGCCCGGGCGCGTGATCATCTGATAATGCTCATCCAGGAAGCCCGGAGAATGCAGGAAGGTATTGCGGTGCATCACACCGTAGCGCAGGAATTCGGCGTTCTGGAGGCCCGGAATCATGGAAAAGACGCGCTTCTGCTCGCCCCACTTGAGCCTCGTCTGAAAGCCCACGAGGTTGTACATCGTGCCTTCGTTGTTCTCCGCGCGCAGCTGCACCGCAGCATAAGGCTCACGGCCCGTACGCGGATCGGTCAGCCCCACCGGCTTCATTGGACCAAAGGCCATCACCATTTCACCGCGAGAGGCCATCACCTCGATGGGCATGCAGCCCTCAAAGACCTGCGTGCCGTCGAATCCATGCACCTCCGCCTTCTCGGCGCCAAGCAGCGCCTCGTAAAAGGCCATGTATTCCTCGCGCGTAAAGGGGCAGTTGAGATAATCATCCCCCCTGCCGTAACGCCCCGCGCGGAACACCTTCGTCATATCCAGCGATTCGCCGGAGACGATCGGCGCAGCCGCATCATAGAAATTGAGCATCTCAAGCCCCGGAAGCTGCGCGATTCTTTCCGCCAGGGCGTCGCTGGTCAGCGGACCGGTGGCGATGATCACATTACCCTCGGGAATCTCGGTAACCTCATCCCGCACGACGGTAATATTCCCGTGCTCCTCGATGGCCCTCGTCACATACGCAGAAAACGCCTCGCGATCAACCGCCAGCGCGCCGCCAGCGGGCACGCGGCAATGATCTGCAGCCTGCATGATCAGGCTGCCCAGCTGACGCATTTCCTCCTTGAGCAGGCCGACTGCGTTGGTCAGCTGATCGCTGCGCAGTGAATTGGAGCAGACCAATTCAGCAAAGCCCGCGCTGTGATGCGCGGGCGTATACTTTTCCGGTTTCATTTCCACCAGCGTGACCTGCACGCCGCGGCTGGCCAGCTGCCAGGCTGCCTCGCAGCCCGCCAGACCGGCGCCAATAACCGTAGCTTTGTTTTCCATAGGGGATCCTCTCAGCCGGGCGGATACCCTCCGCCCCCTACAAGTTGCAATCCAATGCAGGGGCAGTGATCAGCCACCCGCTTATTCTTCCTCTTCCGCCTGCACAGCAATGCGCTCTCGGCAGTTTTCATTGGCACAGACATGATAGTTTTCACCCTTGCGGCCGCGCTTGAAGACCATGTATCCGCCGCACTTGGGGCACTTCGTTTCCACAGGCATCTCCCAGGAAACGAACTCGCACTCCGGATAGCGCTCGCAGCCGTAGAACTTGCGGCCTTTGCGCGAGGTCTTCTCCAGCAGCTTGCCGCCGCAAGCCGGGCAGGGCGCTGCAATCTCCACCTGAATCGCCTTAGTATTGCGGCAATCCGGGAAATTCGGGCAGGCCAGAAACCGGCCAAAGCGGCCGAATTTGTACACCATCATCGCACCGCATTTATCACACACGACGTCGGAGACTTCGTCCTTAATCTCGATTTTCTCGATCTCCGCTTCCGCCTTTTCAAGCGTCTTTTCAAACGGACCATAGAACTCGCGCAGCACCTCGCGCCAGCAGAGCTCGCCCTCTTCCACCGCATCCAGCTGTTCCTCCATGCCGGCGGTGAATGCGATATCCACGATATCGGTGAAATGCTCCTTCATCATATCGGTGATCATCACGCCCAGCTCCGTTGGGAAAAGCTGCTTTTTCTCGCGGGAGACATAGCCTCGGGCCAGAATCGTGGAAATCGTCGGCGCATACGTCGACGGACGGCCGATGCCCTTCTCTTCCAGCGCGCGCACCAGCGATGCCTCGGTATAGCGCGGCGGTGCCTGCGTAAAGTGCTGTGTAGCCTCAGTCTGCTCGACCACGGCCTCGCAGCCTTCGCTCACGTCGGTCAGCGCCTGTGCCACATGCTCATCCTGCGCTGCGTCGTCGTGCCCTTCCTCATACACAGCCGTAAAACCCGCAAACTTGAGACGCTCAGCGCTCGAGCGCAGCACAACCCCCTGTTCATTGGCGATCTCGATCTGCTGCGTCTCATACACAGCGTCCGCCATCTGGCAGGCGATAAAGCGCAGATATACCAGCTTATACAGGTTGAACTGGTCTCGCGTAAGCGACGCCTTGATATCTTCCGGGCGCAGCTCGATATTGGACGGGCGAATCGCCTCATGCGCGTCCTGCGCGCTCTTGCGGCCTTTGTAAACGATCGGCTTCTCCGGCACGAATTCCGCGCCGTAGCGGCTGGCAATCGCCTCGCGCGCGCCGCTTATCGCCTCGTCGGACAGGCGGACGGAGTCGGTACGGATGTAGGAGATCAGACCCAGCGTGCCGCGACCCGCAACATCTACACCTTCGTAGAGCTGCTGCGCAACATGCATGGTCTTCGCCGTGGTGAAGCCCAGCTTGCGGCTGGCTTCCTGCTGCAGGTTCGACGTAGTGAACGGCGCAGCAGGATGCTTGTGGCGCTCGCCGCGCTTCACACTTCTGACCACAAAGCCGCCCTGTTCAATGCGCGCCTTCGCCTTGGCCGCCTGCTGCTCGCCGTCGATATTCACGCGTTCGCCATCCAGGCTGTGCAGCTTTGCCGTCAGCTTCTTGCCGCCAGCGCGCAGCTGCGCATTCACATGCCAGTACTCCTCCGGCTCAAACGTCTCGATCTCCTGCTCGCGGTCCACAATCATGCGCGTGGCAACAGACTGCACGCGGCCGGCAGACAGACCCTTCTTGATCTTCACCCACAGCAACGGGCTGATCTTATAGCCCACCAGGCGATCGAGCATGCGGCGCGCCTGCTGCGCATCGACGAGCTCCTTATTGATCTTTCTGGGCGTCTTGATGGCGCTCTTGACCGTTTTCTCGGTGATCTCATTGAATTCCACACGGCACGCGCTGTCCGGGTCGATGCCCAGAATATGCGCCAGATGCCAGGAAATTGCCTCGCCCTCGCGATCCGGGTCGGTTGCGAGAATAACGGACTTTGCGCCCTTGGCTTCCTTGCGGATACGCTCAAGCACCTCGCCGCGGCCTCTGATGGTAATATACTTGGGTTCAAAATCGTTTTCAACATCGACGCCCAGCTGGGATTTGGGCAGATCGCGGACATGGCCGTTGCTGGCCTCCACCTTATACGTCCTGCCCAGGAATTTGGAAATCGTGCGCGCCTTAGCAGGCGACTCCACGATGACCAGCTTATGCGCCGTCTTACTGCTTGCCAATGATGATTCCTCCAAGACCGGCAGAATCTGCCGGCTTCATTTCCGTTCGTATCCATTTTCTGCGATACGTCCGGTGTCACGTTCAAGAAGGATACCAGCCCTTTTTGAATCTGTCAAGGCATGAAGAAGGATTTTGTGCAAAAATCCCTTCATTATAGTGTTTCAGTTTTGCCTGCTGCATGTTTTCCATTACGCAAGCCTGTATGCGGGACCGGGCAGAGACACGACAATTCCGTCCAGCTCAAGCATCATCAGCAGGCTCCCGAGCGCATCCGGCTCAATGCCCGTCCGTTCGCTCAGCGCGTCAAAATCCAGATCGCCTGCAAGAAGCTGATCGTACACCTTTTGCTCCTGCACATCCAGCATCCGCTGCGGAGCCTGTGCCTTCATGGCAATCTGCTTCGCCTGCGGCTCGTGTCTTCCCTTTTGGGGCTCAACGACAAGCATATCCAGAATATCTTTTGCGCCGACAACTGGCTTTGCGCCTTCCGCAATCAGCTTATTGGGCAGCTGCGATCCGAAGCGATCGATATCGCCCGGCAAGGCGAACACCTCACGTCCTTCCTCCAGCGCATACTGCGCCGTGGAAAACGCGCCGCTCTTATGCGGCGCCTGCGTCACCAGCACGCCCAGGCTCATCCCCGCCACAATCCTGTTTCTCTGCACAAAGCTATATCGCGTTGGCGCCACGCCTGGCGGATACTCGCTGACGATGCTGCCGCCCGTCTCCAGGATTCTTTCCATCAGCGGCCGGTTTCCTGCGGGATAGAGCTTATCCAGCGCCCCGCCGAGCACAGCAATGGTACGCCCCTGTGCATCGATCGCGCCCCTGTGCGCTGCCGCATCCACGCCCAGCGCCAATCCGGAAACAACGCACACGCCTTGCTCTGCCAGCTCGTACGCAATTCTGCGTGTATGGCGCAGGCCATAGCCGTCCACGCGGCGCGTACCGACGATGGAAATCTGCACCGGATCATTGAGATTCTCATGGCCCATACAAAAGAGTACATGCGGCGGCCTCGCCGTATGCGCAAGCCGCGCAGGATAATGCCCGCTGCTGCGTACGATCAGATGTACGCCTTCTTCCCATAGGCGGTCCAGCATACGCTGTGCGCCCTGCAGCGCACCACGCACGGCCGCCACGCCGGATGAGCCAAGCACGTTTTCGTATGCGTACGGATCAGCAAGCAGATTCAGCGCACTTCCGGCAGCGGTAAGCGCATGTTCGCGCAGGCCGTAGCCGATTGACTGCGCCGAAACCAGAACGGCCATTGCTTCGCTTTCATTCATCCGTGATTACCTCGATTCTCTGCAAAAAAGCCGCAGAGGTTTCTGCGGCTTGAGTTACGCTCGGGGTACGTTCGGGCTGCCGCCCTAAAACCTGCCTGGGGACATCGTCCCAGACCCCTTCTTCGCTTCGCAGCGGTTTGAAGAAGTTTTGAGATTATTCGTCATCCGCGCCCAGCAGCGGCAGATCGTCGAACTCGTCGGCATCGTCCTCTGCCTCGATCGCAGGCGCTTCCAGATCCTTCTTGCCCATCAGCTCTGCACGCACCAGCGCGTCGATCTCCGCAGCAATCGCCGGATTATCCTTGAGGTACTTACGGGTATTCTCGCGGCCCTGGCCGATGCGCTGATCGCCGTAAGAGAACCACGCGCCGGACTTATGGATGATATCCAGCTGCACAGCGCTGTCCAGCAGATTGCCTTCCTTGCTGATGCCCTCACCGTAGAGGATATCGAACTCCGCCACGCGGAACGGCGGCGCCACCTTATTCTTAACAATCTTCGCCTTCGTACGGTTGCCCACAACGGTGCTTCCGTCCTTGAGCTGCTCGCCGCGGCGGATATCGATACGCACAGATGAATAGAACTTGAGCGCGCGGCCGCCCGGCGTCGTTTCCGGATTACCGTACATCACGCCCACCTTCTCGCGCAGCTGGTTGATAAAGATACACACGCAGTTGGTCTTATTAACGATACCCGTCAGCTTGCGCAGCGCCTGGCTCATCAGCCTCGCCTGCAGGCCCACAAACGCATCACCCATCTCGCCATCAATCTCGGCCTTCGGCGTCAGCGCAGCAACAGAGTCGATGACCACGATGTCAATCGCGCCCGAGCGCACCAACACCTCGCAGATCTCCAGCGCCTGCTCGCCGGTATCCGGCTGGGAGACGTAGAGTTCGTCGATATTGACACCCAGCTTCTTGGCATAGATCGGGTCGAGCGCATGCTCGGCATCGATGAACGCCGCCACGCCGCCGGCTTTCTGCGCCTCGGCGACGACATGCAGCGCAACGGTCGTCTTACCGGAGGATTCTGGTCCGTAGATCTCGATCACGCGTCCGCGCGGCAGGCCGCCCACGCCCAGCGCCATATCCAGATCCAGGCAGCCGGTGGGAATCACCTCGATATTCTGCACCGGTCGGTCGCCCATGCGGATGATGGAGCCCTTGCCGAACTGCTTTTCAATGCCCGCCAGCGCCATTTCCAGCGCACGCTTTTTCTCGTTGTTTTCCTCATTGACGGCCTGGGCCGCCTTGGTGGTCTTCTTCGCTGCCATATTGTATCTCCTTTATCTCAGGGGCTCTGCCCCTCCCTCAAGCTTTCATGCGTTGATTGCTGCTCTTCGGATCATATCCAGTGCACGCAGCGCGGACAGATTGCGGATTCGCTCGCGGCTGCCGGAAAGCTGCAGCTTCTCCACGCTTACGCCGTTTTGATCCGCACAGGCCACGTACACAAGCCCTACCGGCTTTTCCTTCGTTCCGCCGCCCGGCCCGGCGATGCCCGTGGTAGCGGCCGCGATATCCGCGCCGCTTCTTTCCCGCAGGCCCTGAGCCATCTCGCGCGCTGTCTGCTCGCTCACTGCGCCGTACTGTTCCAGCGTCTCGCGCCTCACACCGCAGTATTTGATCTTTGCCTCGTTGGCATAGGTCACGTGCGCCTCACCTAGTGCCGAAGAGATGCCCGGATAATTGACCAACCTGGCTGCGACCAGGCCTCCCGTGCAGCTCTCCGCTGTCGCGACGGTCAGGCCCTTTGCCGTCAGCTCGCGCCCGGCCGCTTCCTCCATGGATCCTTCGCTTGTATCCAGCACCGCATACACGTTCTCGCCCAGCACATCGCAAATCGCGCGCACGACGGGATAAACCTTCTCCAGCGCTTCGTGCTCGCTCGCGCCGCGCGCCGTCACGCGCAGCTGGCATTCGCCCAGCGAGCAATACGGCGCAACGGTCACTTCTCCATCCGCTTCGATCCATTTCGCGCACATCTGCGCAACCTGTGATTCGCCCAAACCATAGATGCGGACATAACGCGAGGCAATACATCCGCCGGTCTTCTCTGCCAGGATAGGATAGACCTGCTTATCGAACATCTCCGCCATTTCATGCGGCGGCCCCGGCAGCTGGACGATCATCTTACCGTCCCTTTCGATCAGGCAGCCCGGCGCCGTGCCGCAGGCGTTGGGCAGAATCACCGCGCCCTCGGCGAACATCGCCTGGCGCATATTGTTTTCCGGGCAGCTGCGTCCCAGCCGGTCAAAGTATCCCCGGATGGCCTGCCAGCTGTTCTCGTCGAATCTCATTTCAAGCCCCAGAAGCTCTGCCGCGATCTCCTTGGAGATATCGTCCTGCGTCGGGCCAAGGCCGCCGGTAGTGATCACAACATCGCTTCTGGAAAGCGCCAACGCCAGCGTCTCTTTCATGCGCTGCGGATTATCGCCCACCGCCTGATGATAATACACCGAAATACCCAGGTTCTGCAGCCGGCGCGATAAGTACTGCGCGTCGGTATCCAGAATCTGACCCATCAGGATTTCCGTGCCGATGGCGACGATTTCTGCGATCACTCAGATGCCTCCTTCTCAGGGCTGCCGCCCTGAAACCCGCCTGAGGACCATTGTCCCTCAGACTCCCTTCTTCGCTTCTCGGCTGCTTTAAGCCGCTTTGCGCTCGGGAGGAGCGGAGCTCCGCCCCTACATATGTCCTTTTATACCGCCTATAGGGGAAGGGTTATACACCTCCCCTTGCCGCAGCCGAATCCGCTTACTTGGCGCCGCCCAGTACTGCGCGATTCTGCCACACGTATTCCACCATGGAATACAGCGTCATCGCCGCGGCGGCAAGCATTACCAAATCGGTGAGGATGTTGCCGCTCATCACCGTCAGCAGCAGCACCAGCGCCATCTGCAGCACGGTCTTCACCTTGCCACTCATGCCGGCGGCAATTACGTGGCCCTGTTCTACCGCCACAAGGCGCAAACCGGACACCACAAACTCGCGCGCGATAAAAATGATGCATGCGACCACATTCAGCCGGCCCATAGCGCAGAGCATGATGAACGCCGTGTGCGTGAGCAGCTTATCGGCAATCGGATCCATGAACTTGCCAAAGTTGGTGATCAGGTTATACTTACGGGCAATCTTTCCATCAAGCATATCCGTCAACGACGCGACTGCGAACACAAGCAGCGCCAGAATATTCATTCCATTCGCCAGCAGCACCAGATACACCGGCACAAGCGCCATGCGCAGCAGCGTCAGCTTATTGGGCAGGTTCAGCTCCATGATGCCCGAAATGATCTTCTTCATACGCGCTCTCCCATCAAATCATATGCTTTTGCGCCGGTGATGCGCACATTTACAAATGTACCGATCTCGCACGGTTCTTCGCTGCCGAAATAGATGTTGCCGTCGGTCTCCGGCGCTTCGAACTCGCTGCGGCCGACATAGCGGCTGCCGCGCTTGCGCTCCACCAGCACGCGGCAGGTCGTGCCCACGCGCGCCTTGTTCTGCTCCAGCGAAATCCGGTGCTGGAGCGTCATCAGTTCATCGTAGCGCGCCTGCTTGATCTCCTCGTCGATCTGGTTCTCCATATCCGCGGCGACCGTACCCTCCTCCGGAGAGAAGGTGAACGCACCCATGCGGTCAAACTTCGTCTTGGCGACAAAGTCCATCAGTTCTTCAAAGTCCTCATCCGTCTCGCCCGGGAAACCGACCATCATCGTCGTACGCAGCATCATGCCGCGCGCCTTGAACTTTTCGCATACCTCGCGGATATGCTCGCTCGTATCGGTTCGGTTCATATCGTCAAGCACGTGCTGAGCGATATGCTGCATCGGCAGATCGAGATAATTGCAGACATTGGGCAACATTGCGATGGTATCCAGCAGCCTGTCGTCCACGCGCTCGGGGTAGCAATACAGCGTGCGCAGCCACTCCACGCCGGGAATCGCTGCGATCTCCTCGATCAGTTCGGGCAGCTTGCTCGTCCCGCCCATGTCGGTGCCATAGCGGGTAGTATCCTGCGCAATAAGCGTGAACTCCTTCACGCCCTCTTGGACCAGGCGCTTCACCTCGGCGATGATATCCGCCTTCGGCCGGCTGCGATAGCCGCCGCGGATCATCGGAATCGCGCAGTAGGAGCAGCAGTTGTCGCAGCCCTCGCCGATACGGATATAAGCGCTGTACTTGGGTGTGGTCAGCACGCGGCCGAATTCAAAGAAGGTGCCGTCGTCATCGACGTACACCGGCCTCGCACCCGCCGTCGCCTCCCGAATCGCCTTATCGAGCTTCTCGTATTCGTTGACGCCCATGATCACATCCACCTCAGGCATCTCCTCGCGAATCGCCTCCGGATAGCGCTGTGCAAAGCAGCCCGTAGCCACCAGCAGGCGGCACTTGCCGGTCTCCTTGTATTCGGCCATCTCAAAGATGGTGGAGATCGCCTCCTCCTTCGCCGGCTGAATGAAGCCGCAGGTGTTAACGATGATGACCTCGGCCTTTGCCGGGTCTGCCACAATCTGGTAGCCGCGATCGCGCAGGAAACCGAGCGCCTGCTCGGAATCGACTCGGTTTTTGCTGCAGCCCAGAGAAATTAGTCCTACTGTCGTTGCCAAGTTCCTTCTCCTTTATATTCAAGCGATGATAGGTACAATTCTTTCTGCAAAATGCGGGTATGTACACAAATATACGATTTTATTGTATCATGTCCGAATCTCAAATACAAGAAAAAGCCTCGCAGGTTAAGCAGCCAATTTGCCCCTTCGCGGCTTCATTATATCATATTTTCAGGAATTTTCAAGAACATTTGTTCCCATTTTGTTTCTCATATCAAAATGAGGCTGCCAAATGCATACGCACTCAGCAGCCTCTTCTCCATTTGCATTAATACTCGATCTTCTTGGCGATATACGCAACCAGATCGTCAATATGAACCTTCTCCTGCTCCATGGTATCGCGATCGCGAACGGTCACGATGCCGGTCTCCTGGGTGTCAAAGTCGACGGTAACGCAGTACGGCGTACCGATCTCGTCCTGGCGGCGATAGCGCTTGCCGATGGAGCCGGTCTCGTCGTAATCGACCATGAAATGCTTGGCCAGCTTCTCGTAGACCTCGGTAGCCAGGCCGCCCAGCTTGTTCTTCTGCAGTGGCAGCACAGCGCACTTGAACGGCGCCAGCGCCGGATGGAAGTGCAGCACGTTGCGCACGTCGCCGCCCTCAAGCTCCTGCTCCTCATAGGCATTGCACAGGAAGGCCAGCACCATGCGATCCACACCCAGGGACGGCTCAATGCAGTACGGGATGTACTTCTCGTTCGTCACCGGATCCATGTACTCCATGCCCTTGCCGGAGTGCTCCTGATGCTGCTTGAGGTCGTAGTCGGTGCGGTCGGCGATGCCCCAGAGCTCGCCCCAGCCGAACGGGAAGAGGAACTC
>JAFQIF010000198.1 GCA_017397695.1 Clostridia bacterium | reverse complement strand
GGTTGCACCGTCCACGGTCGCCGCCTCATAGAGCGTGGGATCGATCGCTGCGATCGCCGCCATGAAGATGATGGCGTTCCAGCCCATCTCCTTCCAGTTGTGCGTCAGATACAGAAGCGGGCGGAACAGCGGAACATTCGCCAGGAAGTTCACCCTCGTGCCGCCAAGATTGCTGATGATCGTATTGATCATGCCGCCGTTGGCGAGGAAGTTGGAGAGGATCGTGGAAACGATGACCCAGCTGAGGAAGTGCGGGAATGTGTAGATCGTCTGATACACGCGCTTGAGCTTCGTGCCGCGCATTTCGTTGATCAGCAGCGCGAGAATGATCGGCGCCGGGAACTGGAAGACCAATCGCGCGATGTTGATTTCAAACGTATTGCGGATGGCCTCCATGGCCGCAGGCGTTTTGAAGATGCGGGCGAAGTTGTCCATGCCCACCCACTGGGAACCCCAGATGCCCAGGCGCGCATTGTACTTCTTGAACGCGAGAATCACGCCGCTCATCGGCGCATAATGGAAGACAGCGAAATACACAATGCCTGGAATCAGCATCAGATAGAGATAACGCGCTTCCCATATATCATGGCCAAGACGCCGGAGTTTTGCCTGCATCCGTCTTCCCCCTTTACGCGAAATGGTACTTCTGATCAATACCATTATACCAATCAGAAGTACCATTTTCTTTTTCATTTTTCAGGTCAATTTGTCCATTTTTCAGGAGCCTGACCGATGCGGATCTCGATACACAGGCCGCCCTGCTCCTGCGCGGAAAAGCGCACGCATGCGTGCTCGCCATAGATCAGCTGCAGCCTGCGCATGACATTGGTGATGCCGATATGGCTGTGCGTTCCATCGTCATGCTCCGGCGCAGGCTTGTTGTATTGCTCAAGCTGCTTTTCGCTCATGCCCGAGCCGTTGTCCGCGATGCGCAGCAGCAGTTCGTCGCTTTCCACAGTCGCCGTGATCTCCACCCTGCCCTGCTTGCGTCCCGCGTTGACAAAGCCATGCGTCACGGCATTTTCAACCAGCGGCTGCAGGATCATGCGCGGCACAGCGTACACCAGCGCCTCCTGCCTGGCGCAGACAGAAACCTCGTACTGATCGCCAAAGCGCAGATGCAGAATCCGCAGATACCGCTGCAGGCATTCCATCTCCTGCTGCAGCGCGACGAGCGATTCTCCCTTGCAGCAGTAGCGATAGATGGCCGCCATGCAGCTGGCCATCTCGCGGATGGCGGCAGCGTTGCCCGTGCTGGCCATGCCGCGGATGGTCTCGAAGTTATTGTAGAGGAAATGCGGATTGATCTGCGCCTGCAGGAAGGTGATGTGCTCTTCGTAGGATTTGAGGCGCACATGGATCATTTCCTCGTTGAGCTGATGGATGCGGCCAAGCAGGGAATTCATACTGCCGGTCAGCCGGTTCAGCTCATGGATTCCCTGGCTTGGATTGATGATGCCGCCTTCCTGCGAATCCAGCGCGTCCATCTGCTTGGCCAGATCGACGATCGGCCCGACGATGCTGCGATACTGCACAACCATCAGCACGCCCAGCAGCAGCAGCGCGCTGGAACCGATGATCACGCTCAGCATCCCGACACGCTGCACAACATGATCGCTGTCCACCTTCGGCACAGCAGTGTAGACCGTCCATCCGGTCATCGGCACGTCCTGCTGCATCAGCGTGCTGCGCTGATCCGACGTCCAGATGCTTCTAAGCGCATCATCCGGCGCAGTCAGCAGCAGCTCGCCGTCCGCAATCAGGGTATCGGTCAGCGCGCTGTCCGGGATCGCCTTGGAAAGCGCCTGCGCCTGCAGCACCAGGATCATCGAGCCAACATAATCACTGGAAGCCGGCGCGGCAATATCCGGATAGACCGGCGTGCACAGGGCGTAGTACATGCGCCCATGATAGAGATAGCTTCTGCTGAAATGCGCCTGACGGAAGGGCTCGCCCAGGTGCTCATCCTGCCATACCCTTCTGCTGACCATGAATGCAGCAGATCCATCCTGCTCCATGCGCTGCGGCGCAGCGGACAGGTGCGCGCCGTCCGCCGTGAACAGATAGGCATTGACCGCGCCGGGCTCGAAGCTGATGTATGTCGTCAGCAGGGAACGGACGCTGTCGCGTAGGCGTAGCCGCTCCAGCGTTGTGCCGGACATAAAGCTATACACGTCGCGATGATCCGCAATGATATTGCTGCCGTCCATCATGGAGAGCATTTCGTTTCGCAGGCTGCTTGCCGTATCGCTGAGCATCTCTGCCGCACTGATCTGAGCCTGCTCCCTGGCCTGATGCAGAACCATGGAATAGCAGCCCAGTATGACCGACAGCAGCAGGATCATAACCAGAACAAAGGAGATGACAAACATGCCGGAAAGACTTCTTTTCATATGCGTCACCTCCTGTTTTTTCTTACTCTGATGTTATTTTACCATGCTTTTTCCCGTTCTCATAGTCCGTAAACAAAACACATGAAACTGTGACACAAACATCTGAAATTGCGCCTTGCGCTTTGCCTGCTGTTTGCTATAATCAAGATAGGAAAAAGCAAGGAGGCATGACGATGGTTTTATACGAAACGCACCTGCACACCTGTCAGGCCAGCGCCTGCGGCAGATCCACCGGCGCAGAGCACGCGCGCTTTTACAAGGATATCGGCTTTCAGGGCATCATTGTGACCGACCACTTTTTCGGCGGCAACACCTGCGTCCCCAAAGATCGTCCATGGAAAGAGCGCGTGGACATGTTCTGCTCCGGCTACGAAGACGCGCTGATTGAAGGACAGAAATGCGGTCTGGACGTCTTCTTCGGCTGGGAGCAGGGATACGGCGACGATGAATACCTCGTCTACGGCCTGAACAAGCAGTGGCTGCTCAATCACCCCGAGGTGGAGACCTGGACGCGGCGCGAGCAGCTGGAAGGCGTTCACCGCTATGGCGGCTGCGTCGTTCAGGCGCACCCCTTCAGAACGCGCGATTATATCCGTTACGTCCGGCTGGGATACCGCTACTGCGATGGCGCCGAGGTCGCCAATGCAGCCAACGGCGCGCTCAACGACGCCTATGCGCTGCGCTATGCAAAGCATTTCGGTCTTGCCATGACCGCTGGGTCGGACAATCATCATTCCTTTGAAGGCCTTGATCCTCAGAAGAAGATCATGGGCATTGCGCTGGATCAGAAGCTTGGCAGCATAGACGATCTGGTGCAGCGCATTCTGTGCAAGCAGCCGATCGGTCTGCATGTGCCCAAGGAGCGCTGGCAGGTCACAGAAGGCGAAACTCAAGAGATT
>JAFQIF010000197.1 GCA_017397695.1 Clostridia bacterium | reverse complement strand
GGCGGCGTCCCACAGGGAAGCGCGCTTTTCGCGCATCGTGAGAATCTGATTCATACGGATTACCTCCAATCAAAATCTGAGATGTTCAAGCCGCGTGTCAGTGGAAAGCACGCGCACGCGGTTATCGGGGACAGGGGCAGAGACAGATTCGGCTGCAGGCTGCACACAGGCAGGTTCAGGCACACTCTGCTGCTTCCGATCCATAGAAAAAGGCTTGGTTTTTCGATCAAACCAAGCCTGAACACCGGCTTTTGCCGTTTCAAGGGATACCTTATGGCCTGCGCTGTCAGTAGGCAACTTTGCGGGAATTTCGGTGACGCCGTCCACAAAGCCCTTCTCAAAGGCTTCCTTGGCATCCATCCACGTGGTGGCGGTCATCATGTCGGCAGCGTCATTGCGGGAAATGCGGATGCGCGTGCCGTACATATTGAGGATGCTTTCCTTGCAGGCGCGAAGGACGGCCTTCGCTTCATCCATATCGCGCTCATTGCCATAGGCAACCGTGCTGGGATCGTGGATCATGAACAGGCTGCCGGGCGTCATTTCCAGTCGGTCAGCCGCCATGCAGATAACCGTTGCAGCGAAAGCCGCTGTGCCGGAGACGGTAATCTTCACGCTGCCCGGATAGGCGCGGATATCGTCAAACATCCGGGTAGCTGCGTTGCAGGAGCCGCCGTAGCTGTTGAGACGGATATGTACATCGTCCACAGCGGCGTTGTCCTCACCATAGAGCTGGCTGTGCAGACCATCCGGTGTGATTTCATCGCCGAACCAGATTTCTTCGTCGATGTAGCCGTTCAGATTGAGTTCCCTCAATGGGCATTCCTCCTCTGTTTTTTATTGGATTTCGGGGAATCAGGCGACGGCTGATCCTGCGGGGTATCCTCCGCAGGCGGCTCCTCTTCCAGCGTGGATACGGCAGAGGCCACCATGGAGATACCCGTCAAGCCGACAGGAATCAGGTTGCCGTTGCACAGGTAGGTGTTGCCGCCTTCCTCCTCCGAGATGGGATTCATATTCTCCAGCGCCCGGATATCGTTGGCGCTCATCCAGCCGTTTTGCCTTGCGATGGCATAGCCCTCCATGCGGCTCTTGTAGTCGCCGCGCATCAGACCGTCGATATCGAACTGCACATAAAAGCGCCCCTTCTCATTTTCAGAGAACAGGGCGCGGTTCATGGCCTGCTCAATGCGCACCAACCACGGGCGAATGGTGTGCATGGCAAAATCGATGGACTGATGCTCAATGTTGGCAAAGGTGCTGCGGCTTAGATCGCCGATCAGGTGAGGCGGCACACGGAAGATTCTACAGATTTCCTCCACCTGAAACTTGCGCGTCTCGAGGAACTGAGCTTCGTTGTTCGGCAGACTGATGGGAGTAAAGGACATATTCTCTTCCAGAATGGCTACCTTCGCGCCGTTGGACGAGCCGCCGTAGGTCGCGTTCCAGCTTTCCCGCAGGCGCTTGGGATCGCGGACGGTATTGGGGTGTGTTAGGATACCGCTGGGGCGTGCGCCGTTCTGAAAGAACTTCGAGCCGTATTCTTCGGCAGCGATGCCCAAGCCGATGGCGTTTTTCTCCAGCGCGATGGGGCTGTAGCCCATGATGCCGTCAAAACCAAGGCCGGGAATGTGCAACACATCTTCGGGATTCAGTTGCACCGCACCACCCTCTGTGGTGGTGTAGGTGTAGGTCAGCTTGCCACGTGCATCCCTGTCCACCTCCATGCGGTCAGGCAAGAGCGGATACAGACCGAGGATATTGGTTTTTCCGCTTCGGATGATCTGGCTGTAGGAATTACCCCATAGGAGCAGATGACTGAGCATTGTTTCCCGCCAGATGAAACTGGACATTTCGGGATTTGGCTCGTCGTGGAGCAGGCGGTACAGCGGGTGAGTTACGGATTTCTGACTGCCGTTTTCAGTCACTTCATACACACCCACCGGCAGGCTGGCAATGGTTTCAGCGATAACGCGCACGCAGGCGTATACTGTGGACACCTGCACGGCGTTTTTCGGGTTGACCGACTTACCGGAGGTGGACGAGCCGAAGTAGAAGGTCGGCGCAGCAGATACCGCGTCACGGGGCTTGTCCCGTGCGCGGAACAGGCCGAGAAAAGGATTTTTCATTCGGAATACCTCCATATTACAGGCCGCTGCCTGTCTTATGATCGTGGCAATCTTTGCAAAGGGGTTGCCAATTCCCCTCATCCCAGAACAGTTTCTGATCGCCACGGTGCGGGATGATATGATCGACCACCGTAGCTGGCGTCAGCTTGCCATTTTTCATACACTTCGCGCACAGCGGATACTTTTCCTGAAAGTGTTTCCGGGCTTTACGCCAGCGGCCATCGTACCCGCGTGAATCCGCATTGCCGCGCATGCGATCAGCAGAAAACTGAATGTGTTTGGAACAATAAACGCCCTTGTCGCAAAGATTCGGACATCCCGGATAGCGACAGGGGCGTTTTGGTGCTTTGGGCATTGGTATCACCTCACCAATCAAGGGTCAGCAGGCCGCGATCATCGTAGACGCTGCCGCCGTTCAGGTTGCGCTGCGCCCGGTCAAGGGCCATGACGAGGGCCACCACGCCGTCAATCTTCTCGGTGGATTTCTCCTTATCGGGCTTGATGTTTCCGGCGGGATCGGTGCGAACGAACACGTTATCCATGCACCAGCGGAGGATGGGATGCCCGTCGTGCCGCAGGGACTGTTCCAGCACAAGACGCATCAGATCTTTTGTCGGGTTGCTCATGTCCTTGAAGCCCTGACCGAAGGGCACCATCGTAAACCCATCGTCCTGCAGGGCCTGTGCCATCATGCTGGCGTTCCATCTGTCCACGGCAATTTCGCGGATGTTGAACATGCGCCCAAGGTTGACGATGTACTGCTCGATAAAGCCGTAATGAACCACGTCGCCTTCTGTGGTCAGGATGATGTTCTGCCTCTGCCACACGTCATACGGCACATGATCGCGGCGCACGCGCAGCGGGATGGTATCCTCCGGGAGCCAGAAGAAGGAGAGCGTCCGATACACCGGATCGCGCTCAGTCGGCGGGAACACCAGCACAAATGCCGTCAGGTCGCTGGTGGACGACAAGTCCAGCCCGCCGTAGCAGGCGCGACCGATCAGGCTGTCCATGGTGTATTCCTCACAGCAGGCATCCCATTTGTTCATGGGCATCCAGCGCACGGCGGTGTTTGTCCATTGGCACAAATGGAACTGCCGGAACTGGATTTCTTCGGCAGGATTTTCCTTTGCTGATTCACATCGCTGCTGATAATATTCAAAGTCCACCGTGCGGCCTATGGAGGGATTGGCCATCGCCCAGACCGCAGGATCTGTCCAGTCGGCATCATCCGGTGCAGAATACAGCACCGGGTAGAAGGTACTGTCGTGTTTGCGCCCTGCCAGAATGTCAGCAGCCTTGGCGTGCTGCTCATAGCAGATGCTGGTGCGGTCGTTGCCCGCCGTGGTGATGATAAAGTTGAGCGGCTGCTTACGCGCTGCGCCCGAGCCTTTCGTCATAACATCAAAGAGCTTCCGGTTCGGCTGACCGAGAAGCTCATCAAAAATGCATGCGTGGACGTTGTAGCCGTATTTGCTGGCTACGTCCGAGGAGAGCGCCTGATAGATGCTGCGGGTGGGCATATATACCAGCCGTTTCTGCGATTCGACGATTTTGATACGCTTCATCAGCAGCTCGGACTGCAGCACCATATCCTTGGCAACGTCAAAAACAATGCTGGCCTGCGCACGGTCATTCGCGCAGCCGTAGATTTCTGCGCCTTCTTCATTGTCGGCACAGAGCATGTACAGCGCGACCGCAGCAGCCAGCTCGCTTTTTCCGTTTTTCTTTCCGATTTCAATGTAGGCAGTATTGAACTGCCGGTAGCCGTTCTCCTTGATTACGCCGAACAGATCTCGGATGATCTGCTCCTGCCACGGGAACAGGTAGAAGGGCTTTCCTGACCACACGCCTTTCGTGTGCTTGAGCGACTGGATGAACAGCACCGCACGGTCTGCGCGGTTCTTATCATAATGGGAAGTCGGCAGCATGAAGGGCGTCGGCTTGTATTGGTATTTTTCAGTTTTCTTCATCTGCGGTTTCTTCCTCAACAATAATCACATCGTCCAGGCTGGTGGAGGTCAGGATCTGCTCCATGGGATCAAGTTCCTTCTTGGTCTTTTCCACCGTCAGGGCATTGGCGATGATCGCCGTGCGGTTGGCGGGCGTCAGGCCAAACTCCGCAGCCAGCGATTTCACCTCGGCAAAGGCAGCGCGGGCAATGGCGATATAGGGATTCGGTCTGATGCGGTCGCCGTCACGGTAAACCATGCCCAGCTTGGTGACCTCCTGCTCCGCTTCCTTCCATCGGGCGTATGCCTGACAGTAGCCAGCGAAGGGCACGGCGTCTGCGCTGGTCAGGATACCTGCGCCGATCAGCACGGGAGCCAGCCGCCGCCATTCCTTTTTTGCTTCAGGTTCCAGCCAGTTGGGACAGCGGAGCATGGTCACCTGCGGCATGGGTTCCAGCTCATTGAGCGGGCGCTTGCCGGGGTTGCCTTCCAGCTTTTTCAGGGCGGTCGGCTTGGGCTTCCGTCCACGCTTCGCCATGAGCATCACCTCCGATCAGGACATACGCACCACCTCCGACGGTATGGTTGGTCAGTTTATTGAGCGGGATTGGCTTCCCGGTATGCTTCCTCATAGGCCAGCTCCTTGCCATCCCGCAGGCAGCGGATGCGGCTGGCATCGCCATTCTCATGCAAACGGAATCGCTCCACGATGACCGACGCATACTTGGGGTCAAGCTCTGTGGTGTAGCAGATGCGATCCGTTTCCTCGCAGGCAATGAGCGTGCTGCCCGATCCGCCGAAGGTATCCAGTACCACGGCGTTGGGCGCGGTGCTGTTCTTGATGGGATAGGCCAGCAGCGGGATGGGCTTCATGGTAGGATGCAGGCGGCTTTGCGTCGGGCGGTCAAAATTCCACACGGTAGTCTGCTTGCGGTCGGAAAACCATTTGTGATTGCCATTGGGCAGCCAGCCGTACAGCACCGGCTCATGCTGCCACTGATAGGGCGAGCGCCCAAGCACCATGGTGTTCTTTACCCAAATGCACACGCCTGATATATGAAAACCAGCTTCCTTGAAAGCACGCCTGAATGTGAGCCCTTCAGTATCTGCATGGAAGATGTACGCAGACGCGCCCTGCGCCAGATGTGGGACGATATTCTGGAAGGCATCGAGGATGAACTGAAAAAAGGCCGCGTCCTCCATCTTATCGTTCTGGATTTTGAGCGCGTCCTTGGTTTTGCCAACGTAATCACAGTTGTAGGGCGGGTCGGTCAAAAGCAGATTGGCCTTTACATCACCCATGAGCACATTGAGGTCATCTTCGCTGGTGGCATCGCCGCACACCAGATGATGCCGACCGAGGAACCAGTGATCGCCGGGAAGCACGAACGGATTCTGCGCATCCGGGTCAATCTCTGGCTCGTCATCCTTGACATTCTTGTCAAACACCTTGCTGAACAGATCGTCGATCTCAGCGGCATCAAAGCCGGTACTGTCGAGATCATAGTTGGCGCTTTGCAGATTCTGAAGCAGATCG
>JAFQIF010000196.1 GCA_017397695.1 Clostridia bacterium | reverse complement strand
CGCCCCAGTTCGGCAGCGCTTCCGGATGCTGGTCAATATTCACGCCGATCGGACGGTACGTGCCGCTCCAGACTTCGCCGGTCAGCGGGTTGATGCCGTCGATCACTTCATTCTCGCCCGGAACGTTCACGGTGATCTTGCGGGAAGAAGTAATGTCCTTGCTCGGGAGCTCCAGATAGTAGGATTCCTCAGCAACGGCGACGCCGGTCACGCAAAGAGACACAGCCAGAGCCGCAGCGATGATCCACTTGATTGTGCGATGCAACAGAAACACCTCCACTAATGTTCGAAAAAGAAATATTACCCTACATATAATAACTCAAAATGATGGTTATGGCAAGTTGTTTTGTCGCAAAACATTCTTTTGTCACACTCCAGAGACAAAATGCATATTCTGCTCAAAAGAGAAAATGAAGATATGGCCTGCAAAAAAACAGATGAAATGCAGGAGTGAAAATGAAAATGTGCAAAAGAAGGTGAAAAAATGCAAAAAATAGCGAAATTATGGGTTGCAAAAACGGAATAATGGATGTATAATAATCTCAAAATTCATTTTGATTAATTTTGAACCCGAAGGAGGCGTTCAGTTTGTCTCTTGAGCTTTCCCGTCTGTGCAGTGCGATTTCTCCGTCCCCGACCCTGGCTATCGATGCCAAGGCGAAAGAAATGGCTGCCAACGGCCGTGACGTGGTGTCCTTTTGTGCCGGCGAACCGGACTTTGTTACCCCGCAGTATATCCGTACCGCTGCGCACGAAGCGCTGGATATGGGCCTGACCAAGTATACGCCTGCGGCAGGTACGCTGGCACTGCGCCAGGCGATCTGTGACAAGCTGCTGTGCGACAATGCGCTGTCCTATACGCCTGCGCAGATCGTCGTTTCCAACGGCGCGAAGTTCTCTATTTATGCCGCGCTGTGTGCGCTGCTCAATCCGGGCGACGAGGTGATCATTCCCACGCCGTGTTGGGTTTCCTATCCGGAGATGGTCCGCCTGGCCGGCGGCGTGCCGGTGCTGGTGGAAGGCAAGCGTGAGAATAACTACGTGACGGAGGCGCGCGACCTGGCGCCGTACGTGACGGAGAAGACCAAGGTTCTGCTCATCAATACCCCTGGCAACCCGACCGGCGCTGTCTGGAAGCGCGATCAGCTCCGCGAGATTGCCAAGCTGGCCGTGGCGCGCAAGTTCTACGTCATCGCGGACGAGATCTATGAGAAGCTTATTTATGATGGCGAGCAGCACACCTCTATCGCGTCCTTTGGCGAGGCGATTTACAACCAGACGATCGTCGTCAACGGCGTTTCCAAGGCCTACGCCATGACTGGCTGGCGCATCGGTTACGCGGCCGCGCCTGCGCCGATTGCCAAGATCATGAGCAGCCTGCAGAGTCAGGTGGCTTCCGGCTCCAATGCGGTTGCGCAGTATGCCTGTGTCGAGGCGCTGACCAGCTTCAAGGGTGTTACCCAGGTGGAAGAAATGCGTCAGCAGTACGACCGCCGCCGTAAATATATGGTGTCCCGTCTCAATGCGATGAAGGGCGTGCACTGCAACATGCCCAAGGGTGCGTTCTACGCGATGATGGATATCACCGAACTGTTTGGCAAGTACTATGGATACGTACAGGTGAATGATTCCATGACCTTCGCGCAGCTTGTCCTCGAATATGCGGACGTCGCAATTGTTCCGGGCAGCGCATTCTGTTCCGAGGGCTTCTGCCGCCTGAGCTACGCGACTTCTCTGGAAAATATTCAGCGCGGTCTGATCCGTATCGCTGCGTTTGTCGACGCCATGACCGACGAGCCGCAGGAGCTGATTGCCGATCTGCCGCAGGATCAGCACGAATAAATGCATGCAAAACGGCTTCGCTGCTTGCGGAGCCGTTTTTTCTATAGGATCTGGGTCGAGGTCAACGGATATCATTGACACATGCCGTCCAAACGTGCTAAAGTATAGATTACTGGACTATTTCATAACGGGAGCGATATGTCATGTTTGAATTGAAACTCGAAAAGAGCTGGTATGATGCAATGCATCAGCGCAGCTCCGTGCGTACATACACCGGCGCGCCGGATAAGGAGCAGCTTGACCGTCTGGGTGTGCTTTGCCGCAAGCTGAGCTGGCAGGGCATTACTGTGCGCATGTTCAAGGGCCCGGGCCTCAAGGGCATCAAGGGTACCGATGTGTACGCCGTCGTGGTTGCCAAGAAGAATGCGCCGATGGAGCTGGAAGGCTTCATGGGTGAGGCGCTCGTGCTGGAGGCGACGAGCATGGGCCTGGGCACCTGCTGGCTGGGCGCAATGTTCTATCCGGAAATCATCCATCGCAATGTGAACCTGCAGAACGACGAGGTTGTGCACTGCGTGATCGCGCTGGGCAAGTGCAGCCAGCCTGCCTTTGCGCCCAAGCGCAAGGATCTGACCAAGCTCTGCGGCAAGACTGAGGCCGATCTCGCTGCTCTCGGCGTGTGGCAGAAGGATGCTGTACTGGCTGCGCGCCTTGCGCCCAGTGCCATGAACCAGCAGCCTTGGAAGATTGAGGCGGACAAGACGAGCGTGTCCATTCTGGAGACCTCCGTGCTCTTCAAGAAGTATGCGCCGCTGGATCGCGGCATCGCGATGCTGCATGCGGCAGTCGGCGCGTACCATGCTGGCCGCGAGGCTGTGTGGAAGAAGGTCGACGGCGGTTATCAGATGCGCGCCTGATCAAACAACATATTTGAGAATAGAAACAAGGTACCCGAAAGGGTACCTTGTTTTTTGGCCTGTCGGCCGCTTAATGCCCGGGATTGAAGGGGCAGCGCGTGTGGATACACTGGTTGTTCATCCTGGATCGTGAACAGAGAATCGGCGGGGTTTCCATTTGGATCCCCAGTTTTTCTGCGGTGAATGCTGCTGCCTGCAGGACAGCCAGATAGGAATCCCGCTTGCAGCAGCGCGGGCCGCCGTTCCGGCTGATTGCATCCAGCGCGCGAGCGGTCATCTGGTTGGAAAGGCTCCAAGCTTCATGAGCAAGCGGCGTGGATTTGGTGACGATGGCCATGTAGATGCCCGCGCTGATGCCTGCGCCGCAAGCGCCCCAAAAACCGCAGACGCCGCCGGGAACCTGCTGGCCCCGATGGAGCATCTCAGTCAGCGCACTAGGAAGATCGATATCTCCGCCGGCATGCTTGTATGCAGTCAGCAGCGCGGCGCCCACCATGACATGATGCTCGGGACCGTGCATATGGCAAAAGGGGAGGGACATCATGGCTTCCAGCAATTCGACCGGGTTCCGGCTGGCCTTGCTCAGGCAGATCGAGAGTATACCGTCCAGCCCGCTGGTATGGCATGCGCTGCATACGTAATGACCGTGGATGCAGCGCGTTTTGCTGTATTCTTTTTTTCGGCAAATGGCGCATTCCATCATCATATCCGTTTCCAGGTATTCCAGCGGCGCATGGCAGACGAGGCATTCTTCGTTCATGGCGATCTCCTCTGTGAAGCAAAAACTCTGATATATTGACTCATTATACAGAATTCCATGACGGAATGCAAGTTGATGCCTTGCATAGGCTGCCTGGGAATGAAAGGAGAAAAACAGGGCATGGTATAGCCAAAGGAGGCGTGTTCTTTGCTGACGGGATTTATTCGTACGGTGATTCTGTTTTTTGTGACGACGATTGTGCTGCGGCTGATGGGCAAGCGGCAGCTGGCAGAGCTTCAGCCCTACGAGGTGGTGATCACGCTGATGATTTCGGACCTGGCGACCCAGCCGATGGGCGATGTGGAGCTGCCGCTGCTGGGCGGCGTGGTGGCGATCCTGACGCTTTTGCTCATGCATAGCTTGCTGAGCAGTCTGTCTTTCTGGAGCATTCGCCTGCGTGCCCTGATCTGCGGCAGGCCGAGCGTACTGGTGCGCGACGGAAAGATCTGCGAGGACGAGCTCAAGCGGCTGTGCTTTGATCTGTCCGATCTCATGGAAGGCATCCGCTCGCAGGGACTGATTGGCCTGCATGAAACGGGCAGTGTGGTTTTAGAAACAAACGGCGCTCTGAGCGTGTTTCCCGCTGCGGAGAATCGTCCTGCCACACGCGGCGAGCAGGGGATGGACAAGGTATACGACGGAATTCCGCTGACCGTCGTACTGGATGGCAAGGTGCAAAGGCGCACGCTTGCGCTCAGCGGCAAAGACGAAAGCTGGCTGCAGGCGCAGCTGGAAGCGCAGGGAATCGGGCGGGCGAAGGATGTACTCGTAGCGCTGCTTAATACGCAGGGTGTGCTGCTCATTCAGGAAAAGGGGGAGCGGGGAAGGCTTCTGCATGTGCCAGCGCTGAAGCCGGAGGAGGTGAAGTGGTAAGTGAATCGGAAGATGATGATCATGGCAGCCGTGCTTTCGATTTTGCTGCTGCTGAGCCTGGTGGAGCAGGCAACCGTCACGCGGATCACGAATCGCGTGCTTGAGAATACGCAGGCGGTCATTTCATCCATCCGGGAAGGAGAACTGGAAGCGGCAATGAAAAAATCCCAGGAGATGGACGTCTCCTGGGATGAACAGGCCAAATGGCTGGAAATGATGGTCGATCACAGCTCAACCGACGAGGTGCGCTATGCCTTCTCCCGCCTGATTGCGGCGCTGGAGGAGGAGGATTCCGCGACGGCGATGGTCTATGCCTGCGAGCTGGAAGGTGCGATTGAGCACGTCTACGAGCGGCAGGCGCTGACAATCGAAAACATCCTGTGAATTACAGATTCAGCGCAGCGACTTCTTCTGCGATGGCGGCTTCGTCGGGCTTCATGGCTTCCAGCGTGCGGGTGAGAAGCTCGTCGAGCTCCCAGCCGAGCATTTCTGCGCCCTGCGCGATGACCTCGCGGGAGCAGCCGGCGGCAAAGCCCTTGCTCTTGTATTTCTTCTTGAGGCTCTTGAGGTCCATGTCCGTGATGCTGCCGGATGGGCGCATCTTGGCGCAGGCGCCGATCAGGCCGGTAAGCTCGTCGCAGGCGAAGAGAACCTTCTCCATCTGATGCTCCGGCACAATGTCGGTGCACAGGCCATAGCCGTGGCAGACGACGGCGTGAATCAGCTTCTCGTCGCAGCCGCCCTTTTCCAGCAGCTCAACGCACTTCTTGCAGTGCTCATCCGGCCACTGCTCAAAGTCAATGTCGTGCAGCAGGCCGACGACGGACCAGAAATCGGCCTCTTCGCCATAGCCGAGTTCATCCGCCATGCGGCGCATAACCTTGGAGACGGTGATGGCGTGGGTGATGTGAAAAGCTTCGCTGTTGTATTCGCGAAGCAGGGAAAATGCCTCTTCGTAAGTCATGGGAAAGACTTCCTTTCGATGGATGAATTGGAATGAATTGAATGTATTATATCAATACATGCCGAGGCATGTCAATGCATATACGCAGGGCGCCGATTATGCTATAATGACGAGAGAGAAAACGAGGAGACGCTTATGATGGATATTGAGATGCTGAAGAGTGAATTGATGGGCTGCTATCAGGTTCGCAAGACCGATAAACAAAAGACCGCGTTTATCAACTGGGTACGCCGGTATGCGCAGGATAACGAAATACCGATGACAGTTGAGGAAAGCGGAAAGCGGATTCGTTCGCGCAATATCATTCTGGGCGATGTAGATAAAGCGCGTACGATCATTACTGCGCATTATGATACCTGTGCGCGGATGCTGCTGCCGAATTTTTCCACGCCGGGCTGCATGCCGTTGTTTGTTCTGGAGCAGGTGCTGCTCACGATGATGATTGTACTGGGCGGTTGGCTGGTGGGAAAGGCCGCGCGTGTATTTCTGTTTGCGGGGATGCCTGCACCGCTGCCGGCGCTTCTGTCCTTGCTTATGGGCTTTGCTGGCGCGGCGCTGGTTCTGCTGCTTATGCTCGCAGGCCCGGCGAATCCGCACACGGCGAACGACAATACATCAGGTGTGTTGCTTGTGTTAATTGCGACGCAGCGATTGAAGGATAAACCGGGCGTGGCGTATGTGCTCTTTGACAATGAGGAAAAAGGGCTCTTCGGGTCACAGGCGTTCATCAAGGCGCATCCGCAGGCGGCGAGGCGGTTTCTGGTTAATTTCGATTGTGTAGGCGATGGCGATACGCTGCTGCTGACCGGAATGAAGGGCGGTATGCGCATGCCGCAGGCAAAGCGGCTGCTTGCAGCGCTGGAGGAGATTGCGCCGGAATATGACATGAAAACGGTTTCGGGCGATTTCCCGAAGTGGATTTATCCGTCGGATCAAATGCTCTTCCCCAGAGGCACGGCCATTGCGGCGCTCAAGGGCAGGCGAATTTTGTATATGGATCGCATCCATACGGCGAAGGATACGGTGGTGGAGGAAAGGAATATTGAGTGCCTGTTGAGGGTGCTGGAGGAGAGCGTAGGGAAATAAAGGGAGATAAAGCTGACTGAGAAGTCGAACCCCCGCTCACAAAAAACAATTGATTCAAACGCAGAAGATCACTTATACACCCCGGTTTCAGGGCGCAAAGCACAGTTGCGACTCCGTCGCACGCGTGTACTAAAATTGAACCTTGGATTCTTTAACGGACTTATACCTCCCAGGCGTTTCGGAGGGGGTATGGGAGTCCAGAGGGATGTAGGGGGAATCCGAATATTCCCCCCTCATCCTTCTGGGCCTAGCGCAGCGCGCAGGCTGCCGGAATCCATGATCAGTTCTACCTAAGTGTATCAGAATCTCAATAGTCACCTGCGGCATGGGAAACTCGCATAGTCGCGCAAGCGCTCCTTGCGATTTCCTGCCTCCGGTTCCGCTGAGATTCTTGCTTATGGCGCTTCGCGCTTGGGTACGTTGGGGATTTCATCCCCAAACCCCAGACAAGGGACTTCGCCCCTTGACCCCATGTTCGCTTCGTGCTTATCCAAGAAGCTTAGTCAACTAAATATCCCTAATGCTGTTTTAAAGCGAGAATAGCTGCCATTCCGTGTGAACGGATATGACAGCTATTTGCTTATCTGAGTTTTTTCTGCATGATTGCTTTCTGTGCTGTATAGCCAATGACCTCAAACCCGTATTTTTCATATATGGCAGCAGGTCCCATAAAGTCAGAGGCTACAGAGACGAATTGCTGGTTTGGATATGCCTCAATAGCGTCAAATCCGTCGTCACGCGCATCATGGATTACTTGTTCCAGCAACTTTGTGGCGATTCCTTGGCGCTGCATTTGGGGAGCGATGACAAAGCAAAATACCGATTTGATCTTCTCGGAGGTGTTTGTTGGCACATCCTTCATAAACATTCGCCAGCTACAGCACTTCAAACAATCTGCTTTTGTGTTGGCGTTACACCAGCCTACGGGTTTCCCATCCAAATAAGCGAGATACCCTTGAATGATGCCGGATTGCACATAACGATGTGCGGCAGCACGCCTCTTTGCAGCAGTAGAAAAATCCTTACCTTCATAATCGTCGGCACACCAGCAAACGCAGTAGCACTTATGCTCATCTACATATTCATCGTGTGGTGTCACGTCAAAGAAGCGCACATAATCATCGGCGAGCTCGGGTGTCAATCGTTTGATTTCAATATTCATTGTAATCACCTTATTTCAGCACTACATTCTTATGCCCAAGCATGTCGATCAGCTCATCCATCATCGCCCGCGTCGGCTTGACATAGAGTTCCTTGGGTGCGCGCAGCTTGATGCCTGTACTCTCAATGTAGAGCACGACCGGCGCTTCGCCGCGATAGCGTCCCAGCACGGGTCGGATGACCTGAATCGCGCTGTCGCTGGGCAGGCGCAGATAGAGCGTGCTGCCGGGCAGCACATCGTCTTTCTTGATCGGCGCGGCTGCCTGTGGTGTGAGCGAACCGTTGGCGATTGCCTGCTTGACTTCAGCATTCGTCATCAGCGGTTCAACAGTATCCAGCAGCAGCTTGGCATCTTCGTCCTCGCGGATAGATAGCCTGCCGCTGAGCACGACTGCCGTATCCGGCGTCAGCTCCGTGCTCACGCGTTCCAGAATTTTCGGGAATACCAGCGCTTCGATCGTGCCCGTCATGTCCTCCAGCGTTACAAAACCCATCAGATTGCCGGCTCTCGTTGCCTTTTGGCGGAACTCGGTAAGCATGCCGCCCATACGCACGCGCATACCGTCACGGGAGAGACCGTGGTCTTCCGCTTCCATGATTTCTGCCAGCTGCGACGTGCTCATGTCCATCTGCGCAAGCGCATCGGTGTAGTCGCCCAGCGGATGGCCGGTGATATACAGGCCAGTCATGTTCTTTTCGAATGTCAGCTTTGTGCGCAGGTTGAAATCTGGAATATCCGGCAGCGGGGGATTGACCTCCTCGAGCATGCCGTCGCCAAAGAGGGACATCTGGCCGGCAATGTTGCTTTTGCGTGTGCGGTTTGCGCCGTCGAGCGCAGCTTCGTAGACCGCCATCAGCTGCGCGCGCGTCGCGCCTGTGCAGTCAAATGCGCCGGAGAGGATCAGCGATTCCACCACGCGCTTGTTCACCAGATCGGAAGACAGCCGCTTGCAGAAATCGAAGATATCCTTGAATGGGCCGCTGCGCCTGCGGATGTCGATGATCGAGTCGATCGCCTTGTCGCCGCAGGAGCGGATTGCACCAAGGCCAAAACGGATGCCCGTCTGTCCATCGCAGCTGGTGCCCACGGAGAACTTGCGTCCGGACTGGTTGATATCCGGAGGCAGAAGCACAATGCCGTGCTTGCGGCAGTACTGCGAATACTCGGCGACCTTGCCGCTGTCGCCGGAAACGGAATTGAGCAGCGCGGCGAAGAACTGAACGGGATAGTGGCGCTTGAGCCAACCCGTGCGTACAGCCACGACGCCGTAAGCAGCCGCGTGGGATTTGTTGAATGCGTAGGAGGCGAAGGCCGTCATCTCATCAAAGAGCTGGCTGGCCGTATCGGCAGGAATCCCGCGGCGTACACAGCCGTCGACCGTCACCACGCCGTCCTCTTCCATGCCGTTGATGAAGGTTTCGCGCTCCTTGGCCATCACGTCGTGCTTCTTCTTGCTCATCGCGCGGCGCACTAGATCGCTTCGGCCGTAGGAATAGCCCGCCAGATCGCGCACGATCTGCATGACCTGCTCCTGATAGACCATACAGCCGTAGGTGACGTCAAGGATCGGCTTGAGGCTGGGATGCAGATATTGGATGGTATCCGGGTTATGCTTTCCTTGAATATAGCGCGGGATGGAGTCCATCGGGCCGGGACGGTACAGCGAGATCGCAGCGATGATGTCTTCAAAGTTCTGCGGCTTCATGTTTGAGAGGAACGCGCGCATGCCGCCGCTTTCAAGCTGGAACACGCCGTCCGTCTCGCCTTCGGAAATCATGTCGTAAACCGCGTGATCGTCCAGTGGAATGTCTTCGGCCTTCATGTCCACGCCGGCATCGCGCATCAGATCCAGCGCATCGCGGATGACCGTCAGCGTACGCAGGCCCAGGAAGTCCATCTTGAGCAATCCCAGGCGCTCAATGGTGCCCATCGGGAACTGGGTGGTGATCACCTCGTCGTTGCGCTGCAGCGGCACATATTCCGTGACCGGCTTGTCTGTGATGAGCACGCCTGCCGCATGCGTGGATGCATGGCGCGGCATGCCTTCCAGTGCACGGCTCATGTCGATGAGCTTTTTGATGCGGTCGTTTTCCGCATAGTTCTTTTTCAGTTCGGGGGAGATTGACAGCGCGCGATCCAGTGTCATGTTCAGTTCGAAAGGGATTGACTTGGAGACTGCGTCGACCTCCTGATACGGATAGCCCAGCACGCGGCCTACATCGCGCACGACCGCACGCGCGCTCATTGTACCGAATGTGATGATCTGGCTGACGTGGTCCGCGCCGTACTTGCGCGCTACGTAGTCGATGACCTCCTGACGGCGTTCATAGCAGAAGTCCACGTCGATATCGGGCATGGATACGCGCTCGGGATTCAGGAATCGCTCGAAGAGCAGGCTGTACTTGAGCGGATCGAGCTGCGTGATATGCAGGCAGTAGGCGACAATGGAGCCTGCGCCAGAGCCGCGGCCCGGGCCAACGACGATGCCGTGGCTGCGGGCATAGTTGATAAAGTCCCAGACGATCAGAAAGTAATCGACGTAACCCATTTTGGAAATCACGCCGATCTCGTATTCAAGGCGCTCACGGGCCTCAGGCGTAATAGGATGATACAGCTCTGCAAGGCCTGCTTCGCAGAGCCTGCGCAGCATCTGTTCGCTGGTCTCGCCGTTTTCGGTGGGGAAGCGGGGGAGCTTTGTTTCGCCGAAGACGAAATCGACCTGACAGCGCTTGGCAATCTCCTGCGTTCGCTCCAGCGCATCCGGATAGAGGCTGAAGATTTGCTTCATCTCCTCCTCGCTCTTGACATAGAGCTCGCGGGATTCCATGCGCATGCGGTTCTCATCGTCCAGCGTTTTGCCAGTCTGGATGCACATGAGCACTTCCTGCGCTTCCGCGTCCTCGCGGCGCAGGTAATGGCAGTCGTTGGTGGCGATCAGGGGAATGCCTGTTTCCTCGCTGACGTGCACAAGGCCGGGCAGCACGCGCTTCTCGTCTTCCAGACCGTGATCCATTATCTCGATGAAGTAATTGCCCTTGCCGAAGATCTCCTCCATTTCGCGCGCGTGCGCGCAGGCGGCCTCAAACTGGCCGTTCAGCAGCAACTTGTCCAGCTTGCCGGACAGGCACGCGCTGGAAGCGATCAGGCCTTTGGCGTATTTGCGCAGGCACTGCATGTCGATGCGCGGACGGTAGTAATAGCCGCGTGTCCAAGCCTCGCTGACCATGTGCATTAGGTTGCGGTAGCCTTCCTGCGTTTCACACAGCAGGATCAGATGGCTCGTGCCGCGCATGCCCAGCGCTGCGTTTCGCTCGTCCATGTTGTCGCACACGTAAACCTCGCAGCCGATAACGGGGTGAATGCCGCGCTTTTTGGCTTCGGTGTAAAAGTCGATAACGCCGTACATCGCGCCATGATCGGTAATGGCGCAGGCGTCCATGCCCAATTCCTTGATGCGGTCCAGGAGCGGGGCGATGCGGTTTGCGCCGTCGAGCAGGCTGTATTCGGTATGCAGGTGCAGGTGTGCAAAAGCCATAATATGCTCCTTTCCGTGTCAGTTTTCAGTAAATTCAAGCGTCGCCAGAATCGGGAGCACGACGCTCTCGGGCATCTGTGTTTCAAAGGAGACCTGAAGGGATTCATCCCAGGTTTCGTAGGTATCCCAGGTCTGTTCACCATCCTCCATCAGCACGCTGGCGCGATAGCAGACAAAGCGCCGGCCGCCGATGATGCGCGTGCGCACGCTGGATGCGCCTGCGCCCATGTAGTAGGAAACGAGTTCCTGATCCGGATAGCTGTCCAGCCGGTCGCCGGTCTCGTTGGCGTAGCAGAACAGGTAAAGCGTGCCGTCCTTGCCCGCAGCGCTGCCGGCATAGAGTGCGTTGCCGCCCAATTCGGCGTTTTCGCGGGTATGGTCGGCGATTTCCGCGTCTTCGGGAACGCGTATGTGCAAGCCGAATGCAGACAGATCCCAGTTCTGTCCGCCCTGCATGGGTTTGATTTCGCGGCTGTCCAAGATGCGCAGTGCAAGTGCGCCGCTGCAGCCGAGCGCGAAGCAGACCACCAGCGCAAGAATATACAAAACGGTGTTTTTTTTCATGCTTGATCCTCGTGATTTCGATAATACACTAAGTCTATTTTAAGCGCCCAAAGCGTCGCTGTCAACGCCGAAAGCTGGGGCAAAGATGGAAGGCGAAAGCGTTGCGTGCGGCACAGGCGGTGTGTTATAATAAAGTATCTATGCAAATGTGTATTGAGGAAAAGGAGGCTGACGACATGGCGTTCTGTTCGTTTGACGAAAGCGCTGCGCTGTTTGACGCCACACCTGTGGAAAATATGTTTATCTCCGAGTATATGCTGCATGCGCCCGGAGATTTTGTGAAGGTATATCTCTACGGTCTGATGCTCTGCTATCATCGCAGCGAGCGCATGAGCCTGGCGTCCATGGCGCGCGACCTGGATGTGACACAGGAGGATGTAGAGCGTGCGTACCGCTACTGGGAGCGCGAGGGGCTTGTTCGCCGCACAGGCGACAATCCCGTGAAATACACATATTATAACCTCAAGCAGATCACGCTCACCCGCGCAGAGAAGCCCAGTGAGCAGCTGTACAACCGTCATTTTATGGATGAGGTGCGCCGCGTGCTTGATGCGCAGACGCTTGGCGACAACGACTACCAGACGATTCTCGACTGGGTGCAGGTGTATGAACTGCCGGAAGAGGTAGTCATCATGCTGCTGCGCAGCGAGAAGGAACGCAGCCGTACTGGCCGCGTCTCCTTCAAAATCGCCTCGGAAACTGCACAGCGCTGGGCGCAGGGCGGCGTACGTACGCTGGAGGATGCGGAGAAGATGCTCATCCTCACCGGTGAAAGGGAAAAGGGCCTCAAGCGCCTGCTGGCGCGCCTGGGCCAGCATCGCCCCGCGAGCGAGGACGAAAAGAACATGTACCTCAAATGGATTGAGGACTGGGGCTTTACGCCCGAGGCGGTGCAGGAAGCCTGCCGTGAGACGACCAAGGGTACGCCGACGATGGCATATCTCGATGGCATTCTGCTTCGCCAGCATCAGCTGGGCAGACACGGTATGCAGGAGATTATCGGCGGCATCGCCACCGAAAAAACCGCGCGGGATTTTGCACGGGAGGTGCTTGCGGGCCTTGGGCGTACGGGCATTACGCCCACAAGCGACGATCTGGCGATGATCGAAGGATGGCGTAAGGCAGGAAACAGTGACGAGCTGATCTTGTTGGCTGTTGCGGCAGCACACAGGCGCAAGGATGGCGGCACGATGGAGATTGTCGGCAATTGGCTTGAAAAATGGATGCGCCAAGGTTTGAGAACGCCGGAAGCCGTCAACGCGGATACTGCGCGTAAGAAGGTGCTCAATGGCCAGCTGCATGAGATTTATGAGGCGGCAGGCCTTGATAAGAATACCAACCAGCCGGATCGCGACCTGCTCTGCCGCTGGATGGGCGAGATGGGCATGAGCATGGAGCTGGTGCTCCTTAGCGCGCAGTATGCCCGCACAAGCGGCGCGCCGATGATGACCATGAACAGGATCCTCTCCGATTGGTATCGAGCAGGCATCGCCACACCGGAGGCCGCGCGCGCCGAGCACGACAGCCATGTGCGCGGCGGGCAGGCTGCTGCTCAGCAGGCAGGCCGCGCGCAGGATGTCTTGCAGCGCTACACACCGGAGGAACGAAGAAAGACTTACAGCGCTGCGGTGCTGGATTTTGATGAGGAGGACAGCTGATGCTCAGTCGTGAAAATGTGACGCGCGAGGCGCTGGCGGCGCTGGAAGCACAGCGGGCCGCCAACCTCATGGAAGAAAAGCGCCGCCGTGCCGAGGCAGAGGGAAAGAGCCCTGCCGTGGCTGCGCTGCTGGTCAGGCGCCAGAGGCTGTTCTTCTCCGGCATGCGAGGTGCATTCTCTTCGCCTGCCAAGGCGCAGGAGATTTCCAGGAACATGCAGGCGGAGATGGAGAATATCAACGCTGAACTGCGTACGGCGCTTTTGGCCTGTGGCCTGCCGCAGGATTATCTGCAGCCGGTATACCGCTGTCAGGTATGCAGAGATACGGGCTATGTCGGCGAACCGGTGCATGAAATGTGCGTCTGCCTCAAGCGCGCGGTGATGAACAGGCTCTATCAGTCGGAAGGACTGCAGGGGCTTGAGCGTGAAAACTTTGCGGTGTTCGATGACCGAATCTTCCCGGACGATCCGATTGAAGGCAGAAAGTACACACAGCGCGGATATATCAATAAGATCCGTACGCATTGCGAGGACTACGCCAATACCTTCGCGGCTGGCGAAGGAAAGGGGCTGCTGCTTTGCGGCAAGTCCGGCCTGGGCAAGACGTTCCTGATGAACTGCGTGGCTCAGCGCGTGCTGGAGCGCGGCTACAGTGTCGTGGTGATATCCGCCTATAAGCTGATTGAAGCCATGCGCCGCTATCAGTTCAGCGAGGAAGGGCTTGAGCAGGTGCAGGATCTGCTCTCCTGCGATCTGCTGTGCATCGACGATCTGGGCAGCGAGCCAATGCTGCGGGGCGTGACGGTCAGCGCGCTGTATCATATCATCAATGAGCGCCGCAATGCCAATCGTTCCACTGTGATCACCACAAATCTGGACAGTGATCTGCTGTATGAAAAATACGACGACCGCATCGGCGCGCGCCTGACCGATCCGAGCAGGATGAAGATCATTCCGTTCATCGGCACGGATGTACGCCGGTTTGCTGCACGGATGTAAATCCACCCCTACAAGGATGATTTATGCAGGCCCGAAGCGAAGAAGGGGTCCGGAGGCGATGTCCCCGGGCAGGTCTGGGCGGCAGCCCAGCGTTTCCGTTTGCTTCGCAGAATCCGCATGGAAAGAACGTTCAGGTGAATGCAGTTCGCCCTTACAGACTGTTCTAATACCGGCGCGAAGCGAAGAAGGGGTCCGGGGATGGTGTCCCCGGGCAGGTCTGGGTGGCAGCCCAGTGTCCCTCAACAACTCTGATCTTTCCTTACAGATACCCCCGCAGATCCTTGGCCAGCTGCTCTTCCATGGCGATGAGCTTCTTGCAGGCGTCCTTTGCGCTCTCGTCCGCGGCGGCGTATTGATTCAGGTATTTGGAGAGTGACTTGACGCCCATGTTGCAGCCATCCGTGATCAGATCGGCAATGGTCGCATTCGTGGGCTTCATCATCAGCTCCATATTGGTCTTGACGGTGGACATCGTCTTGGCCATGGGGTTGGGGTTCTTGCCTTCGTCGCCAAAGCGGTCAAGTGCTGCCTGCAAGGATTCTTTGAGCTTCTCGTGTTCCTTTTTGCTTGCGGAGAGAATGGCGCGCATGGATTCGTCCTGCGCGCTGTCCATTACCTCGTCGATGGCAGAAACGCCCATTTTAATGCCGGCGTCGCATTCACGCAGAAGTTTGATTGTGTCCTGCTCGATCATGAAACAACCTCCCTGAATAGAATACACACAGTATGCCCCGCAATGCGAAAACGATGCAGAGGAGGCTTGATGCATGATCTATCTTGATTCGTTTGCATTTCCGGATGATGAACTGGAAACCAGCTATATCATGGGCGTCAGGCGTACATGCTACGCATCGTTTTATCCCTTCAAGATTCTCTCGCGCAGGCAGTTTGAGCGGATCGACTTTGAGCCGGTGACCATCCTCTATGGCGGAAATGGAACGGGTAAATCGACTGCTCTGCATGTAATGGCCGAAAAAATAGGTCTTTTGCGCGAAGCGCCGTATAATCGCACGAGCTTCTTTGAGGACTATGTCGGCATGTGCCGCATGGAACTGAGACAGCCTGTTCCGCAGGGCAGCTGCATGATCACCAGCGACGATGTTTTTGACCACATGATCGCGCTGCGCGAACTCAACGACGGTATTGACCACAGGCGGACAGAAGTCTTTGAGGAATATCTGGAAAATAAACATTCGAACTTTCAGCTCTCCTCGATGGAGGATTACGATCAGCTCAAGAAGGTTGTGCGCGCCAGAAAGAAGACACAGTCCAGATACGTAAAAGAAGAATTGGGGATGAACGTTCGCACATTTTCCAATGGAGAGAGTGCATTCCGGTATTTTACCAATAAGATCACCGAGGACAGGCTGTATCTGCTCGACGAGCCGGAGAACAGCCTCTCGCCAGAGCGGCAGATGGAGCTGTGTCGGTTTATCAGCGACAGCGCGCGCTTCATGGGCTGCCAGTTCGTGATTTCCACGCATTCGCCGTTCCTGCTCTCGATGAAGGGCGCGAAGATTTACGACCTTGATAGCGATCCGGTGGATGTGCGCCGGTGGACACAGCTGAAAAATGTCCGGACGTATTACGATTTTTTCATCCGGCATCAAAGTGCATTTGAAGACGAATAAAATCAGGCTATGCTGAAATCTGCAAGGCCTTTTTTATGGGATGGGAAATTGCGCAAAGCATCGTGCTGCGAGCAATGAATGCCTCTGTTTTGTAAAGTTGTTCGGAAGTGGGGGCAGCGATCGGCTGCTTATGAAAAGATAAATAGAGAAGCTGCATCGGTTTTATCCGGTGCAGCTTCATGGATTTATGGAATTCTGGTCAGGTTTTCATAGGTCGACGTTCCAATCCGCATGAGCGCGAACAGAAAGAGGAACGCCGCGATGATCAGCAGGATGCGACGGATGGCCATGGAATCATCTCCTCATCACAGGAGGCCGGCTGCCTGCAGCTGGCTGCGCAGATTGTTGGTTGCGCCCTGCAGCGATGTGTAGTCGATCGGATAGATCGACAGCAGCGTCTGCACCGCGCTGATGGCGGTGTTGATCTGCCTGCGCGTATCGTTGGAAATGTACGGCGAGGAGCCGACCAGCTGATAGGCGGTGAGCGTCAGGTTGTACGCGTCGTTGTAGATCGCTTCCAGCTCGTAGGTAGACTGGGACGCAGTATAAGCGTCATGCAGCTGGCAGATGTGATTGTTGATGTCGGACTGGCTTTGCAGCGTGGCGAATTCGCCCAGATACTTGCGGATCGTATCGCCGTAGCTGCCGATGTAATTATAGAGTGGATGGCCACGCGGGATGAGCACGATGCCGCGATCGTCCACGACGGAAGAAGGACAATACTGCGTGGCCAGCAGGCCGGAATCTGTACACACGGAAACCTGCTTGTGCATCGAGCAGTAGGACGTGGGCACGCTGCCCTCGTACCAGTAGTCCGTAATCGTCTTGTAGCCGCTTACGTCGTTGTAGCATGCATCGGTGGCGAGCTGGCCGCTGACGCCGCAGGTTGTCACGCGCACAAGGCCGTAGTCCGCCGGCGTGCCGTCTATGATTTCACGGGAGTCCAGATCCTTGGTCTTGTGGATTTTTTCCATGAAGCTCTGCCACAGCGGAGCGGCTGCATTGCCGCCGGTCGCCTTGCTGGACAGGGCCTTGTAATTGTCATGGCCGATCCACACGCTGCTGGAGTACCAGCCCGTCATGCCGGCGAAAAACACGCCTTTGGCGTCGGAGTTGGTACCGGTTTTACCGCCGACTACCTGCGAGGAGATTTTGGCTTTTGTGCCCGTGCCGCTCTGAACGGCTTCCTTGAGCATGTCCGTAATCAGATAGGCCGTAGAGGGCTTGAATGCCTGGTGGCGATCCTGCCTCTGGCGCATATCGACGTAGACGTTGCCGTTGCTGTCCAGAATGTGAGAGAAGGAGATCGGTTCCTGATAAACGCCCTTGTTGGCAATGGTACCGAAGGCGACAGCCATTTGTACCGGCGTGATGCCGGAAGAACCCAGCGCCAGGCCAAAAGGATCGGCATTGATGTGCTTGTCATCGATGCCCATCAGATGCAGATAATTGACTGCACGGTTCACGCCGACATAGCTCATCAGGATTTGCGCGGCAGAGGTATTGTGCGAATTGCGCATAGCATCGCGGAAGCTCTGTGGGCCCTTGTAGCCGCCGCCGCCGTAGTTCTGCGGCCAGGAGTCCTTGCCGGCGGAATCTCTCCAGCCGGAGATCGGAACCGGCATGTTGTAGGCGATAGAGGCGGGCGAAGCGCCCAGATCGATCGCCGGAGCATATACCGTCAGCGGCTTGATGGAGGAACCGACGGGCATGTTCATGTCGCTGGCACGGTTGAGCGTCTTGCGGGCAGTCGGCTTGTAGCGGCCGCCGACAATCGCCTTGAGCTCGCCGGTGCGATAGTCGTATACGCACGCGGCAGCCTGCGGCTGCTCGATTTCGGTGTAGGTGCCATCGGCATTGCGCGCCTGATAGACCTTATCGCTGGGGTCGCGCAGGCGCGGATAGTCGTTCCAGCTCGCCAGCGAATCCTCGACGATCTGCTGAATCTGCGTATCCAGGCACAGATAGACACTGTAGCCGCCGGTTCGCAGCTCGTTTTCCATCGCGTAGCGGTTGGCGGAGGTATCCTCCAGGTTGTGCAGCTCCAGGAAAGTATCCACGACGTCGCTGATGGCATATTCCACATAGTGCGCATAGGGGTACATATCCGTGGATGCCGGCGATTTTTCCAGTACGGAAGCTGTGGAACGGTCGAGCGCAGCATTGTATTCCTGGGTGGAAATCAGGCCATTTTCACGCATCTGCCGCAGCACATAATCCGTGCGGTTGTTGGTGATGTCGGCTGTGTTGCTGCCCTCGGTGTTGCGGGAATAGAAGTTGCGGCGCGGGTTGTAGTAGTTCGGGCTTCGGGTCATGCCGGCAAGCATCGCACATTCACGAAGCGTCAGCTCACTGAGCTCTTTACCGAAGTAGCCGTAGGCGGCGACGTTGACGCCGTAATAGCTGCCGCCCATGAAGATCGTGTTGAGGTAGCTTTCCAGAATCTGATCCTTGGTATATCGCGTTTCCAGCTCCATGGCCAGATAGGCCTCCTGCAGCTTGCGCTTGTAGCTCTGCTCGCTGGAGAGCACGGTCATTTTGATGAGCTGCTGCGTGATGGTAGAGCCGCCCTGCGAGGAACCGGTAGTCAGGTTGGCCACCAGCGCACCGACGATACGCTTCACGTCCACGCCGTTGTGCTCGTAAAAGCGAGCGTCTTCCACGGCAATAAAAGCGTTCTGCAGCATCTGAGGAATCTCGTCGATGGAAACCATGACGCGGTCCTCAGTACCCTTATAGTCGGTGATCAGGTTGCCCTGGCTGTCGTAGATGAAGGACGTTTTGTCCTGTGAATCCAGAGCTGCCAGATCCAGCGTGGGCGCGGTATCGACGTATGCCTTGGCGATACCCACCAGTGCACCGACTACGGCCAGACACGCGCATAGGATGAACAACACGGAAATGCGCACGGACGAAACCAGAACGCTGAGCAGAAAGTTGGGGTATTTGGTGCGGGGCTTAAAGATGGAATGCGGATGGCTGTCGGCTTCCGCTTTTTTCTTTTTCTTCTTCTTTGGCTTGGTCATCACGGGCGCAGGCATGCGCGTGGTGTGCTGCATGGCGGTCTTCTTTGGATCGCCGATGTGCAGCTGCGTTGCCTCAAGCTCCGCCTGGGAAGCCGCATCATCCTGAGCGGGGGTAAGCGGCGCATTCTTCTTTGGCGGTTTCTTGTTGACGTCGTCGGACTTAGGCATGCATTTCCTCCTTGCTGAGGGGTAGGGTGATAATCATACAAAATAATTATACCACATAATTCGGGGCTTCGCATCACAAATGCAAAAAAGCGTCAGGTTTTGAATATAAGACGGAGGGAGGGATGAAATGACTGCCGCAGAGATCAGAAAGTATTCTGCTCGGGTCAAAAAGAGGCGTTTTTTCAGACGTCTGCTTCTGCTTGCGCTTGTTCTGCTCGTGCTGTTTTTGCTGATTGACCGCAATTTCAAGCCGGTTGTCTTTTCTCTGGCAGAGGCGCGGTCAGCGGCGATGGCTTCGCAGGTGCTCTATGGCGCGCTGGCAGAAGCGATCGAGGAGGGTGTGGCGTATGGCGATCTGATGACGGTACGCATGGATGAGCGGGGGCAGGTGGCGCTGCTTACAGCCAATACCATGCAGATGAACCGCCTGGCGGACAGAGCTGGCGAGGCAGCGCTTCGCAGGCTCAACAACATGAGCAGTGAACGCGTCACAGTACCGCTTGGCGCTGCACTTGGCGTAACGCTCTTTGCCGGCAGCGGACCCGGAATTCCGGTATCTATCGTGCCGATCGGTTCCATTGCGACTGAGTTTGCCACAGAGTTTGAGGCTTGCGGCATCAATCAGACACGCCACAAAGTGTATCTGCAGGTGAAGGCGAGTATTCGGATTGTCATTCCTACAGGCGCAAAGACGACGCAGGTGACCGCCAATATGCTTGTCGCAGAATCTATCATTGTGGGCGCAGTGCCTGAGGGATTTGTAGGTTATGATCTCAATGAGGCGGAGCTGAATATGGTACAGTAAAAGCCGAATATGGGCATAAACTGGATCAGGGATTCAGGCTTTTATATTCTAAAATATGAAGAGATGCGTATACATGATATAGAAACTGGATAAATGCCAAATATGTTATTTACATCGTAAAATGCATGTGATATAGTTATATTAAATGGATGCATCAAAAGAAATTGGATGCATATAGAGACGGAGGAATGGCGATGGAAAAGGTTCGTGTGGTTGTTGCCGATGATAATCTGCAGCTTCAGAGCATGATCACAGAGTATTTGAATCAGCAAAGCGGTATCGAAGTGGTGGGCGCGGCTTCCAATGGAATAGAGGCGGTTCGGCTTGTACAGGAAAAAAAGCCGGATGTGCTGGTCTGCGATATGATCATGCCGCAGATGGACGGCTATGGCGTGCTCGAAAGCCTTGCCGCAATGAAACTCGCCCAGCGGCCTGGTGTGATTGCACTTACGGCGCTTGGACGTGATGATTTCATTACCCGGGCAATCAATCTGGGTGCGTGTTATTATATGGTGAAGCCCTTTGATTTTTCTGTGCTGACGCAGCGCGTGCTGGAAGCGGCTGGTGAGAATGAGCGTGCGGCCGCCATCGGCCTCCAGATGAGGGAGGAGGCTTGCACGAACGCAGATAATCTGGAAGAGCGCATCGCCAATCTCTTTCTGACGGTAGGCATTCCCGCCCACATCAAGGGCTACCAATACCTGCGAGAGGCGGTGAAAATGGTGATAGAGAATCCCGACCTGATGGGCAGGATCACCAAGGAGCTTTACCCGGGTATTGCGCACCGGTTTGGCACAACGAGCAGTAAGGTGGAGCGTGCGATCCGGCATGCGATCGAGGTCGCGTGGAACAGGGGACGAATCGAAGCGCTTGACGAGGCGTTCGGTCGGAATGTGTGCTCTCTGGATGATAAGCCGACGAATGGGGAGTTTATCGCACTTGTCAGTGATAGGCTTAGAATTAAGGAATCTGCGTAATAGCTTAAAAAGTGGTATGCCGGGAGAGAAGGGAGAGTGAGATTTTCTTTTAAAAACCAATAAAAATGACCATAATCCAATGAATGAAACGATATAAAAACATACTGTTATTGGCCTTAAAATTGCTTTATCTCTCATAATTAAAAATCGGGCCGACGAAGAACCTGTTTGTCGGTTTGAGGGGAGAAAAGCTTATGAATATAGAAAAGATGATCGGTGTCTACGTCGAATACTGCCGCAGTGAAATGCTGCGTCCGAAGACCATAGAGGCCTATAAGCAAGGGCTATATCTCTTTGCGGCATGGCTCAAGGAGAATGAAAACGTCACAGACTTTGAGGCTGTGAAAGACGTCATGATCCGGAGATACATGCTTGATCTGCAGAACAGAGGTAAGTATACATTCTCTGCAGACAGAAAGCAGGAGATGATCAATTATCCGACGCATCGCCGTGATTACAATCAGAAACTCAGCAACATCACGATCAACAATTATCTACGATACATCCGCACGTTCTTTGCATGGCTGCTTGAGATGGAGTATATCGAGAAGACGCCCATGAAGAAGGTGAGGCTGCTGCCGCAGGAACGACCTCCCAAGGAATACTTGGAGGATTATGAGGTCAAGCGGCTGCTGCAAGTGCTGAACACGGATTTGTTTGTGGAGTACCGGGATAAGACGGTCATGATGATCATGCTTGACAGCGGCACAAGGTTGGGGGAGACGCTTTCTGTTGAAACAGAGCAGATTGATCTGATGGAGAAGTCAATCCTGCTGCCTGCTGAAAAGACGAAAGGCCGTAAGACACGGACAGTGTTCTTTTCTCAGAAAACAGAAAAGGAACTGCGTAAGTGGCTCAAATACAAAGAGCGTTACTGCAGTTCCGATTATGCATTTCCGATCCGAAGCACCGGGCGGCCAATGACTGTTTCGCAGTATGGCACGAACTTCAGAAAGTATGTGGTCAGGGCAGGAATTACGAAGAAGGTATCGCCGCATACGCTGAGAAACAACTTTGCAAAGCGATGCTTGCTCAGCGGCATGGATATCTACACGCTTAGCCGCATTCTTGGACACTCAAGCGTGAAGGTGACGGAGAGAAACTATCTTGACGTCAAGGATGAGGAATTGAAGGAGAAGTATCTGGAGCATAGTCCGATCAACAATATTTATCATAGGTGAATTGAGGGGAGAAGCTTGAGGGCTTCTCCTTATTTTCGTCTACAGAACAAGCAATCAAGGCGTAATGAACTTTGAGTCTTCTTTGAATCATCTTTGACACAGCTGCGAAACGAGATTGACGCAACTTCTGAATATCTTTGGATCAACTTTTGAAGGCATGCGCAGGGAAGGTGTGTTTACAACACATATCAGGCTGAAGAAAAAGGAAAGATTATAAAAACATGTACCATTAAAGTGACTAGATAAAGGAGGCGCTGTTGTATACTGTGATCACAACGAAGGGAACAAAACCTTCAAACAAAAAACGACAGGGGCAAGCCCCCGGAAAGAAAGAGGAAAGCATTATGACTAGCATCCAGATCAACCACAAGAACAACACCATCGAAATGACCAAGAAGTTCTACGTCGAATCCTGCAAGTATGGTACCGACGAGTACAAGACGCTTCAGGAAGTCCGCCGCGACTACCCGGGTTATACGCCTGTTGTTGCGAAGACCAAGAAGAGCAGCGAGGATACGCTGGATGTTTTTAAGGGCCTGAACTTCGAGTACATGGAACTCTACATCACGAAGCACGATGATGAAGATAAGAGCATCATGGCAGAGTTCAAGATGATGCGCGCTGAAGATGATGCATCTAAGGCGGTTGGTGCGAAGTCTGAATCCTATCTGACGATCCGCGAGTGGTTCCTTGATAAGTATCCGGCGGTTCGTGAGTTCCATGAGAAGCGCGGCAAGATTGTTGAGGATCTTCGCAAGAAGAAGGAAGCACAGAAGAAGGCGAAGTTGGAAGCTGAGCGCGAGGCGCGCCGAGAGAAGATGCTGAAGCTGATTGCGTAAAAATGAGAAAGAATGATTTGGAGGATATGAATTATGAAGAATACGCTTAAGCTGAACCATGAGAATCAGACCATCGTGATGGACCGTACGTTTGCCAAGTATTCGGAGAACACCATGAGCGCGGAATACGCCCACCTTCAGCAGGTACGTCGTGATTATCCCGAGTATCGTGTGATTCGGCGAAGGATCAAGTGCAATAAGGAGATGGAACATTACAAGGGGCTGAACTATGAATACATG
>JAFQIF010000195.1 GCA_017397695.1 Clostridia bacterium | reverse complement strand
GTTCATCGCTGCGTGCGAGAAGGACAAGAAGAAGAGCCCGATCACCATCAAGGCGGGCATCATGGACGGCGCTGTGCAGTCCGTCGAGGAAGTCAAGGCCCTGGCCGACATCCTGCCGAAGGATCAGCTCATCGCCAAGATCATGGGCTGCCTGAATTCTCAGGTCACCGCCCTGGCGTTCGTCCTCAAGGCGTACGTCGACAAGAACAGCGAAGCTGCCGCCGAGTAATTCGTTTGTTCAAGCTGCCGCACAAGCGGCATCGCCGGCATGACGCCGGTGCAATCAAGAAAAATACAAAAATATCATGGAGGAAAAAGTCATGACTATCAATGAGATCGTTTCCGCTATCGAGAGCCTGACTCTGATCGAGTGCTCCGAGCTGGTTAAGGCCCTGGAAGAGAAGTTCGGCGTTGTCGCCGCTGCCCCGGTTGCTGCTGGCGCTGCTGGCGCTGCTCCGGCTGCCGCTGCTGAAGAGAAGACCGAGTTCGACGTCGTGCTGACCGGCTTCGACGCTGCGAAGAAGGTTGCCATCATCAAGGCCGTCCGCGAGGTCGTGCCGGGCCTGGGCCTGAAGGAAGCCAAGGACATCGTCGAAGGCGCTCCGAAGACCCTGAAGGAAGGCGCTTCCAAGGAAGAGGCCGAGGCCATGAAGAAGAAGCTGGCCGACGCCGGCGCCACCGTCGAGATCAAGTAATTCTTTCCCGAAAGAAGAATTGCAGCAGCCCTGTCTATGGACAGGGCTGCTTTCTTTTTGGCAAAGGAAAACTGACCTGCCCGGCAAAACGCTGGATATTCACCTGGGAACGTGATACACTTGCCTCTTGTAAGGGAGTAGTCGGCACGAAACAGCGTGCGGCGAAGTCAACATCACTGGAAGCAATTCCTGGCCCGCTATGCGACGAGACTTACCGGTATATTGCTCTTTTTGAGGAATATGCGGGTAGGTCTCGTTTTTGCATCATATACTATGGCTATTACTGGGAGGTAGAATCATGAAAATGTATCTTAGAAGCTGTGAGGATGTGCTTGGCGCACAGAATACCTCATCGGAAGGCCTATCTTGCGCGCAGGCTGAAGAGCGGCTGAGGCAGTATGGCCCAAACAGGCTGCAGCAGGGCAGGAAGAAATCCCTGCTTGCTCGGTTCTTTGGCGAACTGGCAGATCCAATGATCCTGATCCTGATCGCGGCGGCGGCCATTTCCGGCATTACAGCGTTCTATTCCGGTGAATCTTTCACGGATGTGATCATTATTCTGGCGGTGGTCATCATCAATGCTGTGTTGGGCGTGGTGCAGGAGAGCAAGGCAGAGGCGGCCATCGAAGCCTTGCAGGAGATTGCGGCGGCTACCAGCAAGGTCATGCGCGACGGCAGGATGGTTGTGCTCAGGAGCGAGGAGCTTGTGCCGGGTGATATCGTGCTGCTGGAGGCGGGCGACGCCGTGCCGGCAGACGGTCGCATTCTGGAAAGCGCGAGCCTGAAGATCGAGGAAGCTGCGCTGACCGGTGAATCCGTGCCGGTGAATAAGGTCGTCGATATGCTGGAATTGGGCGATGCGAAGGATATACCGCTGGGCGACCGAAAGAACATGATGTATATGGGTTCCACCGTCGTCTACGGCAGAGGCCGCGCGGTTGTGACGGGCACGGGCATGGATACCGAGATGGGCAGGATCGCCGGGGCATTGGCGCAGGCTCGGGATGAACAGACGCCGCTGCAGATGAAGCTCAGCCAGCTGAGCAGGATTCTCACGGCGCTGGTAATCGCCATTTGCGCGGTGATCTTCGGCGTAGGCCTGCTGCGAAGCGCAGGCACAGAGGCGGGAATTACCGCTGCAGCGATGCTGGATACCTTCATGGTGGCTGTGTCGCTGGCTGTCGCCGCGATACCGGAAGGACTGGCCGCGGTGGTCACGATCGTACTGTCCATCGGCGTGACGAATATGTCCAAAAAGAGAGCGATTATCCGAAAGCTCACCGCCGTGGAGACGTTGGGCTGTACGCAGATTATCTGCTCGGATAAGACTGGCACACTGACGCAGAACAGGATGACCGTCGTTGAGCATGCTGCCGATGACGAACAGCTGCTGATGACGGCGATGGCACTATGTTCCGACGCGAAATACGACGAGGAAGCAGGTGCAGCTGTCGGTGAGCCGACCGAGTGCGCGCTGGTGAACGACGCGGCGAATGCGGGAATGAAGGGCGAAGCGCTTTACGGCGCGTATCCGCGCGTGGGTGAGGCGCCGTTTGATTCCATGCGCAAGATGATGTCCACCATCCATGAGGCGAAGGATGGCCTGATTCAGTTTACCAAGGGTGCGCCGGACGTGGTGCTCAGCCGCTGCACGCATGCGCTCATCGGCGGCAAGGCCGTCCCGATGACCGATGCGATCCGCGCAGATATCCTCGCGGCAAACAAACGCATGGCAGATAATGCGCTGCGCGTACTCTGCGCGGCAAGGCGTGAATGGGATGTGCTGCCCGAAAGCCTCGAACCGGAAAACCTTGAGCAAGGCCTCACATACATCGGTCTGTCCGGCATGATCGATCCGGTCCGGCCGGAGGTGAAGGATGCGATCATCCTGTGCCGCGATGCGGGAATCCGGCCGATCATGATCACCGGCGATCACAAGGATACCGCCGTGGCTATCGGCATGGAGCTGGGCATTCTGGAAAGTGCCGATCAGGCGATCACCGGCGCGCAGCTGGACGAAATGAGCGATGAGCAGCTGGACAGGGATATCGACAAGTATGCCGTCTATGCCCGGGTGCAGCCGGAGCATAAGGTGCGCATTGTTTCCGCCTGGAAAGCCCGGGGTAAGATCACCGCGATGACTGGCGATGGCGTCAACGATGCGCCGTCCATCAAAAACGCAGATATCGGCATAGGTATGGGCATCACCGGTACGGATGTGACCAAAAACGTGGCCGATATGGTGCTAGCCGACGATAACTTTGCCACCATCGTCTCCGCCGTGGAGGAAGGCCGGCGCATCTATGCGAATATCCGCAAGGCGATCCAGTTTCTGCTGGCGAGCAATCTGGCCGAAGTGCTTGCGATCTTCTTTGCGACACTGTTGGGTTTCACCATTCTGGAACCGGTGCATCTGCTGTGGATCAACCTGATCACGGATTGCTTTCCCGCGCTGGCGCTGGGCATGGAACGAAGCGAACCCGGCAGCATGAAGCGTCCGCCGCGCGATCCCCAAGAAGGCGTTTTTGCCGGCGGCATGGCGTTCGACGTCTTCTTCCAGGGCGCAATCGTCACCGTACTGGTCATGATCTCCTTCCTCATCGGCGAATTCATGGAGAGCGGCGCATGGGCATTTGTAAACAGCCACGACGGCACAACGATGGCTTTTCTCACGCTGTCGATGGTGGAAATCTTTCATTCGCTGAATATGCGCAGCCGCCGCGATTCCATCTTCAGCCTGAAGAATCACAACGTGCTTCTCTATGGCGCGATGATCGTTTCCCTTGTGCTGACCACACTGGTGATTGAGGTGCCTTTCCTCGCTGCGGCATTCGATTTTACGCCGATCGGTCCAGCGGAATATGCCATTGCACTGAGCCTGGCTGTGCTGATTATCCCGATTATGGAGGCTGTCAAGGCGATTCAGCGCGCGCTGGATCGTCGCGTTTGATTGCTGGCTTCTTTTGCGTCCGGCAGGGTATGCACCTTGCCGGGCGTTTTCTTTCGCGGTATAATGGATACGGGATACGCACAGAATATATGGCTGGCAAGACAGATATTGACAGAGGATAAGATTTATGATATGCTGTGATCGGTTTTTAAAAAACCGATAAGGAGGGCGGATTCATGCAAAGGAGAAGAAGAGGCAGGGTCAAGCTGAAGGACAGGCCGCTGCCCACCTATACCAAGGGCGAAGAGATTTTCAATATGGTATCCCATATTGTGGGCGGCGCTATCGGCATTGCAGCGCTTGTGCTGTGCATCATCGTTTCTGCGGTTCATCATAATGGCTACGGTCTGGCAGGCTCCATCGTCTACGGCGTATCGATGATCACGCTCTATACGATGTCCAGCATCTACCACGGACTGCGCGAGGGAACGGCCAAGCGTGTCATGCAGGTGCTCGATCACTGCACGATCTACCTGCTTATTGCCGGCACGTATACGCCGATCCTGCTCAGCGCCATGCGTCCGATTGATCCGGTGGCCAGCTGGGTGCTGCTGGGCATTGTGTGGGGGTTATCGGCGGTTGCGATCACGCTGACGGCGATTGATCTGAAGAAGTACGCCGTTTTCTCCATGATCTGCTACATCGCTATGGGCTGGTGTATCGTTTTTAAGATTCCGCTGCTTATTCAGGCAGTTGGCTGGGGCGGCTTCTGGCTGATTCTGCTCGGCGGCGTGTGTTATACGATCGGCGCGGTGCTCTATGGCCTTGGCCGCACGAAGAGGTACATGCACAGTGTATTCCATCTGTGCGTGGTGGCGGGCAGCGTGCTTCACCTGCTTGCGATTCTGATTTATGCGCTGTAAGAGGTATACAGAAAGGCTGGGCGTTTGCCTGGTCTTTTATTATTTACAATGAACGCAGGCTATGTGTTGCAATTTACACAAAGCAGTGATAGAATAGAGCATATATATTCGGGGAGGGTGAGCGTATGATTCGCATTAAGGAGCTGTTTCGACTGCAGAATCTCAAGCATCTGCGCCTGATTGCCGGACAGGAAGGCTTGGAACGCACGGTTACGGCGGCAGTACTGCTGGAGTATGATCCTTCGCGCATGCAGCTGCCGGATTTCTATCGTGGAGATCTGGTCGTGACCACGCTTGCCTATGCCCGCGGCGACAGCCAGCTTGTAGCCAATTCGCTGCTGGCGCTGATGAATCAGGGAATCGCCGGTTTGCTGGTGAAGACGGCTTATTTCAGCGAGCTGCCGCAGAGCGTGGTGAGCCTGGCCAACAAGCTGGGTACGCCGCTGTTCCTGTTCGACGAGACGTATATCGAAGAGGTTATTCTCGAGGTGACGGAGCTGATTCGCGGCAAGCGTCACTTTGTCGGCTATGAGCAGGAGCTGGATGCGCTGATGCGCGGCGGACTTACGGCAGAGCAGACGAAGGAGAAGCTGCAGCGCATCGATCCGGCGGGCGCGAAGGCGTATCGCGTATGCGCGCTGTATCCGCAGGAGCGGATGGCTGCGCTGGAGGAAAAGATGTATGCGCTGCTCAACGCGGACGAAGCGCTGGCGCAGGCGTATATCTGCATGGAATGGCGGCGGATGCTGATCGTGCTTGTGCATGAAGAGGAAGAGCAAGCGGATGGCCGGGCAGAGATCCGGTCGCTTCTGGAGCGCGCCGGCGTATCGCTGGAAGGCATGCGCATCGGCGTGAGCGAATGCAAAACGGAGCAGGAGGCATTCAGCACGGCGCTGAATGAGGCGGTTTACGGTGCGCGGGCGGCGAAGCTGACGAAGAAAGAGATCGTATGCGCCAAGGAGCTAGGGCTGTATGCGTACCTGTTCCCGATGAGCGAGAATGCGTTTGTCTGCAGCCAGTGCCGCAGCCAGATGAAGCGCATCCGTGATTACGATGCGCAGAACAGAACGAACCTGGAGCAGACGGCACGCGTGTATGTGGCCGAAAGCATGGAGATCGCAGCGACGGCGAAGGCGCTGTTTCAGCATCCCAATACGGTGCGTTACCGGCTGACGAAGATCCAGAAGCTGATGGAACTGGAGGATGACGCGCTGTTTGCGCCGATGCTCAGCCTGATGATCAATCTCTCTCGCATCCTCGAAGAAGAAGGGCGCGCTTAATACGGCCTGGCAGCTTAAAACCGACGTGAAGCAAAGAAGGAAGCCAGAGCGTTCGGATTTTGTAAACTGGGATAGTCATGAATGACAGCACAATGGACGAAACTGCCGGACGGAGCGTCGGGAATCGCAAGGAACAGCAAAATGCTGCGGCTATGCATCCCCGGATTGGCAGCACCAACGTCCCCAAGAGGTACAAGATGAAGAATCGTATTTTGCCGGGCGATATCGTCCGGCATTTCAAAGGCAATGAATATGAGATTCTGCACATCGCCAAGGACAGCGAGACGCTGGAAGAGATGATCGTCTATCGCGCGCTGTATGGCGAGCGCGGCGTATGGGTGCGCCCGCGGGCGATGTTCGAATCCAGGGTGGATCGCAGCAAGTATCCGGATGTGGAGCAGGAATACCGATTTGAAAAGATTCCGGAGGCGAGCTATGGCTGATGCACAGACACGCCTGAAGGCGGTAAAGCTCACCATTCCCGTCATGTGCGGCTATCTGTTTCTGGGCACGGCATTTGGCGCGACGCTGGCGCAGGCGGGTTTTGGCCCGGTATGGGCGCTGATGATGAGCGGCCTGGTGTATGCCGGCAGCCTGCAGTTTGTGATGGTGCCGCTGATGGCCTCCGGCGCGGCGCTGATGACCGTCGCGCTCACGGCGCTGATGGTGAATGCGCGGCATCTGTTCTACGGCGTGAGCTTTATCGACCGCTTCCGCCGTATGGGCAGACTGCGCCCGTATATGGTCTTTTCGCTGACGGATGAAACGTATTCCGTGTTCTGCGGCTTGGAGGGCGAGGAAAGCAACGGTGTGATGCTGCGCGTGGCGCTCTACGATCAGCTCTACTGGGTAACGGGTTCCGTGGTCGGCGCGCTGCTTGCCAGACAGCTGCCCTTTGACCTGACGGGCATTGATTTTTCGATGACCGCGCTGTTTATCGTCATCTGTCTGGAGCGCGCGCTGAATCGGGCGGATCGGCTTCCGGTCGCCGTAGGCGGCGTTTGTGCAGTCGCGTGCCTGGTGCTGCTGGGTCCGGATAATTTTCTGGCGCCTGCGCTGGCGGCTACGGCTGTGCTGCTGATGGCGATGGATGCAGCGAAAGGCAGAAGGGAGGCGTCGGCATGAATATGCATGCGCTTCTGATTGTGCTGATCTGCGCAGGGGAGACGCTGCTGCTGCGGGCGCTGCCGTTCATGTTCTTTGGCGGCAGGGGCGGCGTGCCGAGGTGGATTGAATCGCTGGGCCATGCGCTGCCGCCTGCGATCATGGCGGCGTTGGTGGTCTATTGCCTGAAATCTGTGCCCTTTGGCACATTTGCAGACGGGGCGCGGCAGCTGCTTGCCGGCGCGGTGGTTGTCGCTGTGCATTTGATTAAGCGTAATACGCTGCTGAGCATTGCGGCGGGTACGGCGGCGTACATGCTGCTGATACGCATGTAAGCAATGGGGACGATGGGGTTTCCACTCCATGCCCCGATAAGCGATTTCGCCCCTTGACCCCATGTACGCTTCGCGCATGTCTGAAAAAGGGGAACATCACAAAGGTGGAGTATAGAAATGAATATTATTGCCAGAGCGGCGGTGTATATTTACGATGGCAGCGCGGCCGCGCCAATTTTCCCGCAGAAGGCGGGCAAGCCGTCGGATGAAACCGGCGCATATCTGAGTGCGGTTGCAGAAAAGATCATGAGTTCGGATTCGAGCAGAACGACCTGCGTGGAGCCGGGCAGCGCACAGGAGGTACTGCTGCGCCGCTTTGGCTATACGCCTTTTGGCGAGGCGGCAGAGGCGCTCATGCGCGGTATGGACGAGAGCATGCAGGCGCTGGAGATTCCGCGTGCAGGATTTGATATGGTGATCTTCTCCTTTGACAAGGATAACGATCCGCACCTTTGCGTGGCGCAGCTGCCCTATCGCCGGGCGATGGTACACCAGATTGAGGTGGAGGAGGAGCAGGTATCCACGCTGATTCTGGAGCACGGCTTTGTGCTTCCGCTTTCGGGCTCAAAGGCATTTTCGGGCTTTGTGGTTAATCTGTCCACGGGCGATATCCGCCTGCGGGATACGGCGGTGCTCACCAACGTGGGCAACAGGATGCTCTTTTCCGAATCGCTCTTCGCCATGGCGAAGACGCGCACGACGAAGGAATCCGTGCAGGCTGTCACAGAGATGATCGAGCAGGCAGCGCCGCCGGATATGGAGCCGCAGGAGCTCCGGCCCGCCGTCAAGCGCGCGATGGCCAAATCCATTGAGGAAAAGGGCGTCATCGACGTGCAGGAGGTGGCCCAGGAGGTTTTCCGTAGCGATCCGGAGCGCGAGGCGATCATCGAACAGGTTTCCCGCCAGATGCAGGAGGAGGCCGTGGAGCCGGTAATCCCGGTGGAGAATAAGCGCGTGATGACGCAGCTTGCCAAGCTGAAAATTAAGACGGACAACGGCATTTCGATTTCGCTGCCGCGCATACTCGCGGACGATGAGAACAGCTTTGCCGTGGTCAACAACGATGACGGCACGATGTCCATCATCATCAGCCGCGTGCAGGAATTGAAAACGGAGTAACGGCCTGAGCGGCCGAGAGTCAGTAGGGGCGGATATCATCCGCCTGCGATAACAGGCAGGAGGAATAACCATGGATTTTGAAAAGTACGGTACGTATATTCTGGAGGAGACAGCGGCGCTGCTGAATATCGACAGCCCCAGCGGCATGACGCACAAAGCGGCGGATCATGTGATCGCGCGCTTTGAGGCGATGGGTTATCGCTGTGAGCGCACGCGCAAGGACGGCGTGATCGTGCATCTGGGCGGCGAAGATAAGGAAAACGGCCTGCTGCTGGAGGCGCATATGGATACGCTGGGCGGCATGGTGGCGGAAATCAAGAGCAATGGCCGCCTGAGGATCACCAATATTGGCGGCCTGAATGCGAACAACGTGGAGACGGAGAACTGCCGCGTGGTTACGAAGTTCAACGGTGTGTACGAGGGCACGGCGCAGCTTGTCAATGCATCCATCCACGTCAACGGCGATTATAAGGAAGCAAAGCGCACGTTCGATACGATCGAGATCGTGCTGGATGAGGACGTAAAGAGTGCGGATGACGTGAAGAAGCTGGGCATCCAAAATGGCGATTTTGTCTGCTTTGATCCGCGTACGCGCATCACCAAGGGCGGCTATATCAAGAGCCGCTTCCTGGATGACAAGCTGAGCGTGGGTATCCTGATGGGCTATGCGAAGTACCTGAAGGACGAGGGCATTACGCCCAGGCGTGCGGTGTACGCGCATATCACGTCTTTTGAAGAGGTGGGTCATGGCGGCAGCGCGAGCGTGCCGGCGGGCGTAACCGAGGGCATCTCTGTGGACATGGGCTGTGTGGGCGAGGGACTGGAATGCGACGAGCGCATGGTGTCTATCTGCGCCAAGGATAGCCATGGTCCATACAATTACGATATGGTGAAAGGGCTGGTTGCTGCCGCTCAGAAGACAGGCGCGGCATATGCAGTGGATGTCTATCCGTTCTACGGCAGTGATGTGGAAGCGACGCTGCGTGCTGGCTACGATATTCGCCACGGACTCATCGGCGCGGGCGTGTATGCGTCTCATGGCTATGAGCGCAGCCACGTGGATGGCGCCGTCGCCACGCTCAAGGTGCTGGCGGGGTATATCGAGTAAGGCGATGTTAGGGCTGCTGCCCGAAGACCCGCTCGGGGATATTGTCCCCGAACCCCTTCTTCGCTTCGCACTGGAAGAAATACGGAGAATAAAAACACGGACGCAGGAAATATCCTGCGTCCATTATTATTGATCTGTTTTCTTTAAGCCGCAGCGAAGCGTAACAGGGAGTCGGAGGGACAATGTCCCTCAGGCGGATGTTAGGGCAGCAGCCCTAACGCAGCCCTTACGCTTTGTCTGGCATGCTCTTGAGCTGCCGCAGCACGCCGGTCATGATCACGATCGTCAGCACGAGCGTACATACATCGGAAATCGGCTGCGCAATCTGGATACCGGTGAGCCCCAGTATGCGCGGGAGCACCAGCAGTGCGGGAATCAGGAAGATGCCCTGGCGCGCAACGGACAAAAGCGTCGCCCTTGCGCCGTAGCCGATGGACTGGGTGAGCATATTGCTCATGACGATGAAGCCCCATAGCGGCAGCGTGCTCAGCTGGAAGCGCAGCGCCCGTGTGCCGATGGCGATGACCTCGGCGTCGTCTCGGCGGAATACGGTGACGATCTGCTGGGACAGGAGCATTGATACGCCGCCGAGCACGAGCAGCAGCACGGTGGATACCTTCACGCAGAACCAGAAAGCCTCGCGCACACGGGAATACTTGCCCGCGCCATAGGAAAAACCGCAGACAGGCTGAAAGCCCTGACCGAAGCCGATGATTGAGGAATTGATGAACATGATGAAGCGCATGACGATGGACATCGCGGCGATGGCTGCGTCGCCGTATATGCCGGCAGCGGTATTGAGCAGGATCGTGGATACGCTGGCGATGCCCTGACGGCCCAGGGATGGGAAACCGATGTAGAGAATTCGGCTGTACATTTTCGCCGTGGGCTTGAAATTGCGCGGATCGATGGTGAGCGCATCCGGCTTGGTGTTGCACATGGTCAGCAGGATAGAGAAGCTGACGACCTGCGAAATCGCCGTCGCAATCGCTGCGCCTGCCGTGCCCAGCCCGAAGCCGAAGATAAAGATCGGATCGAGAATCATATTCAGGATACCGCCTGTGCCGATGCCGACCATGCCGTACATTGCCAGGCCCTCAAAGCGCAGCAGGTTGTTCATCACAAACGAGCACATCATAAACGGCGTGGCGTAGAAGATGTACGTCGCATAATCTTTGGCATAGGGCGCGATGGTCTCTGTGGCGCCGAGGAAGCGCACCAGCACGTCGATGTTGGACAGGCCCAGAACGGCCAGCACCACGCCTATGCCGAACGCCGTAAAAAAGCCGACGGACGCATAGCGCCGCGCGCGCTCCTCATCGCCTGCGCCAAGCGCCTGGGAGACGTTTGTGCCGGTACCCATGCCCATCATGAAGGATACGGCCTGGATGATCGCCATTGCCGAGAAGATGATGCCGACGGCGCCGGAGGCGCTGGTGCCGATCTGGCTGACGAAGAACGTATCGGCCATGTTGTAGATGGCTGTGATGAGCATGGAGATGATCGTGGGAATGGCGAGGCGCGGGATGACCTTGCTCACGGGGGCGTTGAGCATCATCTGCGTGCGCTTTTCGGGGGACATACCTTTCATCATGGGTGTTCAGCTCTTTTCGTAAGAATTAGAAGATGGAATAACCAATCAGGGAAATCGCCAGGCTCAGTGCGAGCGCGGCGAGCACATCGCTTGGGTAATGCTGGCCGCACAGCACGCGAAGGCTGGCGATAAGCAGGCACAGCGCAAGCATGGCGATAACGACGAGCGGTACGGGAAACGCATACGCGACGGCGATGGCGATGGCCGCGGCGCTGGCTGTGTGGCGGGAGGGCATGCTCTTGCCCTTGCCGCTCTTGTAGCGTCCCACGGGCGCGGCGCCGAAGTGATCGTAGGGGCGCCGGCGGCCAATCATCGGGCGCAGGATCGTGCACACGATAAAGCATGCGGCGGGCACGAGCAGCACGCGGATCAGCCGGACGTCGCGTGCGAGCATGAGCGCCAGCAGGGTGAGCATGTATGCGCCGGCGCATACGAGCGTGGGCACGCGCAGCCATATGCTGCCGCCGGGCAGGCGCGATATCGCGCGATGCGTGGCCCGCGTCATGCGGATATAGGCTTCTCTGGTCATGGAACCTCCGTCAAGGAATGGGGGAAAATCGTGCGCTCTTGACCGGGTGCACGGGAATGACTATAATCATATATGATGATGACAAAAGGAGAATGAACGCATGCTTGAGGGAATGAAGGCAGCCATATTTGATATGGACGGCACGCTGCTGGATTCGATGGGCGAATGGCGCAAGCTCAACTGTTCGTTTGTGCGCGAACAGGGTATTGAACTGACGAAAGAGCAGGAAAACGATCTGCTGAGCATGTCCGGTATGATGGTTGTGGAGTATGTGAAGGAGCGCTTTGGTATTGAGGCGCCGTTCTCCATGCTGCTGGAGCGCTCGAGCCGGATGATGGAACAGCCATATTGTGCGGGTCTGCCGCCCAAGCCGGGCGCGGCGGCGTATCTGGCGCGGCTGCGTGCGCGCGGGGTCAAATGCGTGATCTGCACAGCGACGCCATCGCGGCTGATGATGATCGCGCTGAACAAAGCAAACCTCGTGCGGGATCTGGATTACATCTTCAGCACCGACATGATCGGGGGAAGCAAGTCTGATCCTGCGTTTTACGACAAGCTCTGCACGATGATTGGCGAAAAGAAAGAGGACTGCGTGATGTTTGAGGATGCGCTCTATGCGATGAAGGGCGCGCGCAGCGCGGGCCTTGGCGTGATCGGCATCACGGATGCGACGAACGAGCGCGACCGCGAGGCGATTCATGCGCTCTGCGATCGGGTGATCGACTCGTTTGATGAACTGGAATAATAAGGCGAAGCCGTCCCTCCGCAGGGAAGGCTTTTTGTGTGGAGTGGGGATATTTAGTTCATTAAGGAATATTAAAACCGCCGCAAAGCGAAGAAGGGGTCTGGGGACAATGTC
>JAFQIF010000194.1 GCA_017397695.1 Clostridia bacterium | reverse complement strand
GGTCGCTGCAGAAATCGTACGGATCGCGCGCCTGATAGTCCTTGACAAAGCTGCCGCGCTCAAAGATCACGGAATAGATGAACGTATCCTCCGACTCGCCGGTCTTTTCGTCCCTGCGCTGCGTGTAAGCAGACACGACAATCTTCTGCGCCTGCGGCACCACGGCAAACACATGGCTGGCCACGTACTCGCCAAGGCCGAACACGCAGGTCTTGTAGTCCTCGCGCTGCTGCTTCTGCGTCTTCTGCTTGATCTTGACAGTGCCGTCTGCCAGCTCAGCAAGCGTGTTCTGCGGCATGTCCTCAATCTCCGGCAGGTCAAGGTCGATCATGATCGCGCCCTTCTCCGCCAGCACCTCGGCCTGCATTTCAAAGGCAATGGGCGCCTCGCTCTCGCCGATCCACTCTTCAATCGCCGTCTCCGCTTCTTCAGCATTGAGCGCACCGGCGGCACTGGCGCAGACGTCAATCGCCTGCTGATGCACGTTGATCAGCGCGATCTCCTGCGCGAGCGCGTTCATTTCCTCTTCGGACGGGCCGCTGACCTTCTTGGCAGCCGTCTTCTTCGCGCCTTTCTTGGCGGCGGACTTCGCAGCCGTTCCGGCGCCGTTCTCCGTCTGCGCCTCTTCCTCGGCAGCCGCTTCCTTTCCAAAGCCGAACAGCCCGCCCAGCTTGTCCTTGAGCAGCGTATCCAGACGCACGCGGTCGTACACGCCCGTGCCAGGGATGCTCCAGTTCAGGTACGCACCCTTGTTGCCAAGGTTGAAGGAAAGGCCCTTACCGGTGCCCAGCGTAAAGCTTGCGCCGGTTTTGGACAGGTTGAGCTTAACGCCCTTTGCAATCTTGAGACTCTTTCTGAACCGCATAATGCCGCCCTCTTTCTTTGTTTGTATGTTCCGGCCACTGGCCGCTTATTCCAATTCACCCATGAACGCCATCACCATGGTCAGCGCGCACAGGACTGCAGTCTCCGTACGCAGGATACGCGGGCCAAGCGTGACGAGCTTTCCGCCCGCCTCCGCGCTGAGCCAGCGCGCTTCCTTTTCGGAGATGCCGCCCTCCGGGCCGATCAGGATGCCGATATGCAGGTCATCCCTGTGGTCAAGCGCTTCCACACATGCGCGTATGCTGCCGTCTCTGGCGTCCTCCCACGGGACAATGAGCAGGTCGAGACCACACAATTCCTCAAGCAGCGCCGTAAGCTTCTTCACCTCGCGCACCTCGGGTACGTCCACACGCGCGCACTGCTTGACCGCCTCGCGGGCGATCTTCTGCCAGCGCTCGGTCTTTTTACCTGCGTCCTTGCCTTCGAGCTTGACCACGCAGCGCTCCATCGCCACGGGCGCAATCGCGTATACGCCAAGCTCCGTGGTCTTCTGCGCGATCATCTCCATCTTGTCCGCCTTGGGCAGGCCCTGATAGAGCGTGACCTTCGTGCGCGCCTCGGTGCTGCGCAGCTTTTCCACAACGCGCACGGCGACGCACTCACCCTCAGTATCTTCAATCCTCGCAAGATAGCGATCCGGCGCGCTGACCAGCTCGATTTCATCGCCCGCTTCAAGGCGCAGAACGCGCAGCGCATGGCGTGAATCCTCGGCGTTCAGGGTGGCTGCGCCGTTTACAATGCCTCTGTCGTCCGCAAAAAACCTGTGCATCGCTGCTTACAGGGTAGCCGCAAGGCAGACCCATTCTCCCTTCGCCAGACGGTTGCACACGGTGTAGCCGGCCTCGGCAAGTGCCCTCTGAACGTCGTCCTCGCGCTCGCGGATGATGCCGGAGCAGATGAACACGCCGCCCGGAAGCAGATGCTTCTTGGCCGGTCCGCACAGGAAGCAGATGACGTCCGCGATGATGTTGGCGACGATCACGTCCGCCTGCTCCTCGCGATGCTTGAGCAGGTCGCCATGGACGACGCGCACGCAGTCGGTCAGGTTGTTCTTCTCGGTGTTCTCCTTGGCGACCTTCACAACCGACTCATCAAGGTCAATCGCCAGTACATCGCTGGCGCCCAGCTTCGCCGCAGCAAGACCCAGAATGCCGCTGCCGCAGCCCACGTCGATCGCCTTGCAGCCGGGCTTCACGTACTTTTCCAGCTGCTCCATGCACATGAACGTCGTTTCATGCTGACCGGTGCCAAAGGCCATGCCCGGATCAAGCTCAAGCACGAGGTCGCCCGCCTGCTCCTCATACGGCTCCCAGCTCGGCTTGACGACGAGCTTGCTGCCAGCGCGGAAAGGCTTGTAGTACTTTTTCCAGTTCTCCGCCCAGTCCTGCTCATGGACGCTCTTGTTCTCAATCTCAAGGCTGCCCATGTCAAAGCCCATATCGATCTTTCCAAGATCGCCAAGCTTTTCGCCCAGCAGAAGCAAAGTCTCCTGTGCGCTCATATCATCCTTGAAGTAAGCCTTGACCAGCACGTCCTCGCTCATGTGGCGCAGAACATCCTCGTCAATCAGGTCCCACATGCCGTCTTCCTTCTTGCTGGACGTCACATCATAACGGTCCTCGATCATCGTGCCGACAGCGCCCACATTCATGAGCATCTCGCTGACAATATCCGCACCCATGGTGGTGGTATGCACCACGATTTCCATCCAATCCATATTGGTTAATTTCCTTTCTTTCGCTTCGCTCATTGGAAACGTTGGGCCGCAGGCCCAAACCCGCCTGAGGATTTCATCCCCAGACCCCTTCATCGCTTCGCGCTTGTTTCAAGCAGCTTTGCAGAAAAAAGCCTGAATAAGAAATAATTCTTACTCAGGCCGTAAAAATCCTTTATTTTTTGTCGAACTTCTCTTTGAAGCGCTCCGCATTCTCACGGATATAGCTCTTCACCTGCTCGCCGAAGCTCTTGCGGCGCTCATACTCACGGCCGCTGAGGGAGTCCTCGAACTGGCGCAGCAGATCCTTCTGCTTTTCGCCAAGGTGCTTGGGCACCTCCACGTGCACCGTGAAGTACAGATCGCCCTTGCCGTTTGCGCGCAGCTGCTGGATGCCCTGATTCCTGATGCGGAAGGACGCGCCCTCCTGCGTGCCGGCTGGAATGCTGTATTTC
>JAFQIF010000193.1 GCA_017397695.1 Clostridia bacterium | reverse complement strand
GTCCGATGGACTGCTCAGACGTAAAGGAAATGATGATGACGAACAGCACCGGCATTACGCAGACTGCTGCGATCAGAATAAACAGCACGGAGTAAAGCGCATTGGAAAGCGGAGATACGCGGTTGAAGCGAAGCATGCCGTCGGACACATTGGAAGCATTCTTCTTAGCATCCAGCTCGTTATAGGCTTCCGCTTCTTTTTTCTTGAAGATGGCCATCGTATTTCCTCCCTTCTTAGAAGAATGCGCTCTCTTTGTCAAACTTGCTCACGATCGCATTCGCTGTAATCAGCGTGATACAGCCGAACACGGACTGCATGAATCCCGCAGCGGAGGCGTAACCATAGGTCGGGATCGTGGAATTGAACAAAGAGTTGTACACGTAAACGTCCAGCGTGACAAACGAATTGTACAGCGCAGCGGAATTACGGGTCGTCCTGTAGAACAAACCGAAGTCCGAATTGAAGATTCTGCCGACCGCCATGATGAACATGATGATGATGACCGGCTTGAGCAGCGGGATGGTGATGTACTTGGTCTGCTGGTGCTTGCTGGCGCCGTCGATCACCGCCGCCTCGTACAGCGAACCGTCAATGCCGTTGATAGAAGCCATGTAGACGATCATGTTGTAGCCGACATTCTTCCAGACATTCAGGAAGATTAGGAAATACGGCCAAAAGGGAAGACCCTCTTTCTGATACCATTTAACCGGCTCCATACCCAGATTGAGGAGAATGTTGTTGACCAGACCTTCCTTCGTGGCCAGGAACGCGTAAACGAAATAGCCGACAACAACCCAGGAAAGGAAGTGAGGCAGAAAGATCAGCGTCTGACAGACCTTTGCCAGCCGTTTGGAATACAGATGGGAAATGATGATCGCCAGCGCAACCGGGATCACAATGCCCAGCACGATGAAGACAATATTGTAGCCGATTGTGTTGCGGAACATTGCAACGGTTGTCTTCATGTTCGATGAGAACAGGAACTTGAAGTTATCCAATCCGCACCATTTGCTGTTGTAAACAAGAGACCACAGAAAACCTTTGCCAGGAGCAACCTTATACTTTTTGAACGCGATCAGGATACCAAACATCGGCACATAGCAGAACATGATAAACCAGATCGTCGTCGGAAGAGAAAGCAGGAAAAGCTGGATATCATCCAGAGTCAGCTTGCTCTTCTTTTTGGGTTGTAGCAACGTGGACTTGTCCGTCTGGTTCATGGCCCCGCCTCCTTAAATCCTGGTGTCGCTTGAATAAACAGGATATCTGTTTTGTCGTTTTTCAAACTTGCACGCGCACTCGATTGAATACATTGTACAAATTATAATAACACATTTCAGCATCCTGTCAACCTCTGCAAGAAAAGTCAACAAAATATTTAACAATTCATCATCAAATACGTCCTAACCTTGCGTATTCAGCATACAGCTGATTATGCAGCGTGCGCCTGAAGCGCATCAGGCGCAGGTTTTCTCTGGTCGGATGCACACGATTGGCCAGCAGGATCACATAAAAGCCCGTCGCGGGATCCACCGCAAGCGATGTACCGGTAAAGCCCGTATGCCCAAATGAGCACGCCGGGAACAATTCGCCCATGTAATTGCAGGGCGTGCCCGCCAGATGGAACCCCAGCCCCCTGCGCACATCATCCGTTTCGGCCCAGCATCGGGTCGCCGCAGCCAGCGTTGCCGGCGAAAGAAGCCCTTCTCCGCCGCAGGAAAGCATCTTTGCAAAAGCGATCATGTCATCAATGCAGGAAAAAACGCCGGCATTGGCCGATACGCCGCGCAGGAAACGTGCGTTTTCATCATGCACGATGCCTTGCCAGGCGACGCCGGTTTCCTTGTCCACTTCGGTGGCGGCAATGTTATCTCCCGTCGGGCAGTAACCCGTATGCGTCATGCCCAGCGGCGCGAACACGCGCTCGGCAGCAAGCGCATCAAGCGGCTGACCATACAGCTTTTCCAGCAGCTTGCCCAGCGTGATATAGCCCATGCAGCTGTAGCGCACATCCGTACCGGGCTGATAGGCCAGCGGATGGGCCATCAGTGCATCCAGCGCACCCTCCGGCGTTTCGGTCTCCTCGCTCAGCCAGAAAGCCGGCTCAAAGCCCGCGCTGTGCGTCATCAGCTGGCGGACGGTGATTTCGCGCTTGTCCTCGGGCACATTGTCCAGATGCATGCCCAGCGTATCGTAGAGCGTCAGTTCTCCCTGCTCGATGGCGCGCAGTGCAACCATCGTAGGAGAGAGCACCTTCGAGAGGGACGCCATGTCATAGCGCGTATGCCTGTCAACCAGCGGGCCGTCTTGCGAGATTTTTCCAGCGTAGGAAATGGCGCATACCTGCCCGCGGCAGCCGCATGCAGCCACCGCGCCGGGATAACAGCCCTGCTCCAGTCCCTTTTGAAGCAGGCTGTCCAGCAATTTTTGCATATTCATACTTATACTGTACTTGCAAAACAGCAAATTGTCAAATACAATATAATTATCCATGGTGAGTTTTCACAATTCCCGTTTTCCAATCCGCACTGTATGCTATGTTCCATCATGAGGAGGATTGACCATGAATCTGACGCTCAGAGAAAAAATCGGCCAGCTCGTGCTCTACAGCATGGAAGGAAACGTTCTGGATCAGGATACGCTTCGGACACTCAGCGATTATAAAATCGGCAACATCATTCATTTCGGCAACAACGTCACCGGCTTTGACGACGCCAGCGCGCTCAATGCGCAGCTGCGCGAGATCATCGCTTCCAACTGCAGCGGCGTAAAACCGCTCATCGGCGTGGACCACGAGGGCGGCCGTGTAATGCGCTTTGCCCGCGATTTCACCTGGTTCCCCTCGCAGATGGCGCTGGGCGCCATCGACGATCCCGTGCTTACGCGCAGCGTTGGCCGAGCAATGGGCGCCGAGCTGCGCGCCGCAGGTTTCAATCTCAGCTTCGGCCCCGTAGTCGACATTCTGATCAACCCGAAAAATCCCGCGGTCGGCACGCGCACCTTCGGCTCCGATCCGCAGCTCGCCGCTCGCCATGGCTTGCAGCTGGCGCAGGGCCTGCAGGAAAGCGGCGTGATTGCCTGTGTGAAGCATTTCCCCGGCTGCGGCGACAGCGCTGAGGATTCCCACTACTTCCTGCCTACGGTAGACATCGACCGCGCACGCCTTGACGCTGTGGAACTGGTGCCTTATCGCGAGGTTTTCGCGCAGGATGGCGCAGACGCGCTGATGACCACGCACATCCTCTTCCCCAAGCTGGATGACAGCGGCGTGCCTGCTACCATGTCCTCTGTTATCCTCAGCGGTATTCTGCGCGGTGAACTGGGCTTTAAGGGCATCATCATCTCCGACGCTGTGCACATGAAGGCCATCGCCGATCACTACGGCGTAGCCGAGGGCAGCATTGCCGCCATCAAGGCAGGCGTGGACCTCATCTGTCTGGGCTCCGGCGGCGCTGGTTATCAGCAGTCCCAGAAGGATTGCCTGGAAAAGCTGTATCAGGCGGCGCTCAGCGGCGAACTGCCCATGGCGCGCATCGACGAAGCCGTCGCACGTGTTCTCGCCTTCAAGCAGAAATACGCCGAAGGCTTTGACATGCAGCCCGACTTTGCCGCGCATGCGCAGCTCAACGCAGAAACCTGCCGCCGTGCCGCCACCCGGCTGACGCAGGCTCAAGCGCCGCTTTCCGGCCGCGTGCTCTGCGTGGGCGCGCCTGTACGCGAGCTTGCCTTCGGCCTGACCCACGCCGATCCGCGCGCCATCCCCTTTGCGCAGATCGCAGGCGACGCGCTCGGCACGCCGTGGGCCATGCTGGACGGCACGCCGCTTGGCGACGACTACGATACGCTGGTCATCGGCGTGCATACGCTTAAAGAAGACGGCCCTGAGCTTGCCGCTGCGCGTGAAGCGCTCGCCAAAGGCAAGCGGGCAGCGTTCATCTTCCTTGGTCTGCCGCACGGCGCGCAGCTGCTTTGCGAGGATTGTCCCGCCGTATGTGTTTATGCGCGCACAACGCAAAGCGTGCGCGCCGCACTGGATGTTCTCTTCGGAAAGACGCAGGCCAACGGCACGCTCCCCGTTCTCCTTGCCTAATCCCGCCCATATCAAAAGGCCGGCTTGCCGCCGGCCTTTTTTTCATTTACGCCTTCACGGCGAGTGTCTCCAGTCGCTTTTTGAGCATCTGCTGTTCCTCTTTGGTGCCGGGTCTGGCGCCTGCTGCGGGCGCGAGGTAATCCGTAACCAGCGCCATCTCTGCCGCCATATCCTCCGTATGCGCGTTTACCGCGATGACCATATCCCGCTTATGATCGATAATCAGCAGCTGGCCGTACATGCCGTCCCCGCGATAACGATCCTGCGTGCAGCGCCAGAACTGATATCCGTATCCCTGCGCCCATTCGATCGTGGGCGCAGGCGTCCGGTTCGCATTGTCGATCTGCGCGCGCGTCGCCGCATCAATCCATGCCCGGGGCAGCAGCTGCCTGCCTTGCCACATGCCGCCGTCCAGCAGGCACTGGCCAAAACGCGAAAGCTCCTCACAGGACAGATACAATCCCCATCCGCCGCAGCATACACCCTGCGGGCTCATCTCCCACTTCGGCTTGCTGATGCCCAGCGGCTCAAACAGGCGCGGCATCAGATAATCGCGTATGTTCATGCCTGTCACCTTCTGCACCATGCAGGAGACCAGATATGTGCCGTGGCTGTTATAGCGGAAGCATGTGCCCGGCTCTGCGTCGCAGCCAAAGGCAAGCACGGCCTTTGCCCAGTCCTCCTCCTGTCCTTCGCCGGCGATATGGCTGATCCTGTCCGACTCCTGGCGAAGGCCGGAGCCCATGCAGAGCAGATGATGCAGCGTCACCGTCTTCAGCCACTCATCCGGATTCTCCGGCGCATCATCTGCCAGAATATCCAGCACGCGGCTGTCGTAGGAGAGCAGGCCTTCCTCCACGGCAAATCCGACCGCCGCCGAGGTGAACGACTTGCTCACCGAGTAGAGCACATGCGGCTCCTGTGCGCTGTAGGGCGCAAAGGATGCACAGAGCGCCTGCTTTCCATGGCGCAGCACAGTCAGCGCGTGCAGCTCCATGCCCGACGCGTCCAGCGCATTCAGAAACGCGAGCACCGAAGCGGAGGAAACGCCCGCTTCCTCAGGATATCCGGCGATTTCAATCGGCATCTTATTTTCCTCCTTCATATTGGCTCATCACTTTGCCTGTATTATAGTTTTTCGCCCCAAATATGTCAAGAAGTGTACAACTTTCGTCTTGTCTCTTTAGGTTTCTTGTCCTATACTATAGGTGATTGATCACCCTTTACCATTTGACGCCCAAAGGGGCAAGGAAAGCAGCAAAGCCATGATCAAATCAGCAAGATCCCGTCTGGAAAGCGCACTCAATTCTGAGCAATTCACCTACAGCCAGCTCAAGAGCATGTACCTGACGCTGGTGCTCGATCAGTTCTTTATCATCTTCATCAATGTGCTCTCCACCGCGATGGTCTCCTCCACGGGCGAAGCCGCCATTGCCGCCACCAACATGGTCGGTTCCATCAATGGTATGGTCTCCCTGCTCTTTACGGCCGTGGCCATCGGCGGCTCCATCGTCATTGCGCGCGCCAAGGGCCGCGGCAATGCGCACGGCGTGCGCTGCGCCATCGGCGAAACCATTGCGCTGTGCGGCTTGCTGTCTGTGATACTCAGCAGCGTACTGTTCGCCTTTTCGCATCCGCTGGTGCACTCACTCTATCCGCATGCGGAGCCGCTGCTCATCGAGTATTCCATTCACTACATGCGTCTGATTGCGATCTCCTTCCTGCCCTACTCGGTCTTCAACGCCATATTCAATGCCTTCCGCAGCCTCGGCGATACCAAGTCCAGCCTTATGCTGACCATCGTCATCAACGGCGTGCACTTTGTGTGCAGCTTCCTGTTCATCAATATCTTCCATCTGGGCGTTACCGGCGCGGGCCTTTCCTATATCACCGCACGCGTGATCGGCATGGCACTTGCGCTCGTCTGGCTGATGAAAATCCATAACGAATATCACGTGGGCGTACGCCATCTGTTTCATTTTTCCAGAACGATCAGCAAGGAGATCAGCCGCTTGGCAATCCCCATTGCTTCGGAATCCGCACTCTTTCAGGGCGGCATGTTGCTGGTACAGGTGTTCCTCGCCCGGCTGACCACCACCGACCTGGCCGCGCACGGCGTGGCTACCTCCGTGCTCAACCTGTACCTGTGCACGGGCAACGCGCTCACAGCGCTCACCAGCACAGTCTGCGGTCAGTGCATCGGCGCAGCCCGCTACGAGCTCACGCGGCGTTACTGCGTCTCCCTCTCCCGCGTGGGCAGGCTGATTATGCTGCTCACCGTGCTCATCATGCTGCCCGTGCTGCCGCTCCTGCTCTCACTCTTCCATCCGACGCAGGCTGCGCTGCCCATCGTCTATACCTGCCTGGCCATCGCGTCCGTCGGCATTCCGCTCATCTGGTGCGGCGCATACGTGCCGCCCATGGCGCTGCGCGCCGCAGGCGACGCCACGTATTCTACCATCGTTTCCGTCGTCGCGCTGTTCGCGGGACGCATTGCCGTGGGTTATCTGCTCACCATCACACTGGGCCTCGGCGTTCCGGGCGTCTGGCTGGGCATGATGATCGAATGGGCGCTGCGCGCGCTGCTTTTCCATATCCGCCTTCAGTCCGACCACTGGCTCAGCCACACGCAGAGATGATCTTCTCTGCCGACCATCAGGAGATCAAATATGGACATCAAAGCTTATCAAAGCGCATACCTGCCGGGGATCGTCTTGCTGTGGAATACATGTGTTCAGCGGGGCGAGGTACTATACCGTCCGCTCACCGCGGCGTATTTTGAAACGAAATTCCTGATCGACGGTGCGGAAATCTTTGCCGCGATCGAAGATGAGCAGGTCATCGGCTTTATCGCCGGCTGCGTGAAGACCAGCTTCCTGCCCGGACAAACCGCGCAGAACACGCCGGGCTACCTGAGCGTACTGATGGTTGCGCCGCAGCACCGCACAAAGGGCGTGGGCTCCGCGCTGCTTGCGCAGCTGGAGAGCCGCTTTGCCGTCATGGGCAAGACGCTGTGCGCCGTTACCAGCACCTGCCCGATCAATCTCGATTGGGTGATTCCGGACACGCCCGGCCATGAGCACAATAACATGCCCGGCGCCGATGTATGCGGCATGGGCTTTGATTTCCTGCTTCACCGCGGCTATGCCGAGCGCGTGCGCGAAGTGGCGATGTATCTGAATCTGTCCGAATACGCAAAGTCGCCCGAAATCGAAGAAAAGCGTACCACCCTTGCTGCACAAGGCATTTCCGCAGGCCTCTATGATCCCAGGCAGAGCTGCGATTTCAACGGTATGTGCGATCGCGTCGGCAGCGAATACTGGCGGCAGGTGCTGTGCGAGGAAACGCTCAGCGCGCATCCGCGCCCGATTCTTGCCGCCACGCACGAAGGAAAAATCGTCGGCTTTACCGGACCTGTGGACAGGCAGGAGAACGGCCGAGGCTGGTTCACAGGCATCTGCACCGATCCGCTCTATGAAAAGCGCGGCATCGCCAGCGTGCTCTTCAACGACCTGATGGGCGAATTCATCCGCGTCGGCGCAGCGTATTCCACGCTCTTCACCGGCACGCAGAACCACGCCCAGCGCCTGTATCTCAAGACGGGCTTCCGGCCCGCCAGACAGTTTGCCATCATGCACAAGATATTGGAGGGATAAGCGATGAAAACCATTCTGGCTGTCGGCGCGCACACGGGCGACGCCCAATTGACCAGCGGCCTGCTGCTCGCGCGCCACGCGCAGGCAGGCGACCGGATCGTGACGCTTGACCTGACGGCTGGCGAGCGCGGCGCACCCAAGGGCATGACCACGGAGGAATTCCGCGCGCAGAACGTCGCCTCTGCCAAGGAATTTGCCGATATGCTCGGCGGCGTGAGCATCGTATTGGATACGCCGGACGGCGAACTGGACTACAGCAAGGAGCTGGCCGTCAAAATCTGCGACGTGATGCGCGAGTATCAGGTATCCACTGTGCTCTATCATTGGAAAAACTCCATGCACAAGGATCACATCGCCGCCAGCAAGCTGACCACCGACGCGATCTTCTACGCCTCCCTGCCCACGTTTGAGCGCCCGCTTCCGCCCGCGCCCATCCGTCGTATGCTCTACGCGGAAAACTGGGAGGATTCCGAAGGCTTTGTACCCTATGCCTACTTCGACGTCAGCGAAGCGTTTCCGCTATGGAAAGAAGCCGTGCGCAAGCTCTATCTCACCGAGCATTCCCGCGATTTCAAGTACCTGCAGTACTATGAAGGTCTTGCCCGCATGCGCGGCGCGCTCATCAAGAAAGAATACGGCACAGCGTTTGCCATCGACGACTACGCCAAGCGCATCGTGCTCGACCCGTAAAAGGAGGACGCCATGGTCCTGTGCGGCATTGACAATCTTTCCAGCGTGGATTCCGTCCTGCGCGGCAGGCGCATTGGCCTTATGACCAACCCTACGGGTGTGGATCACCGCCTGCGCTCCACAATCGATATCCTGCATCATGCCTATACCCTCACAGCGCTGTTTTCCTGCGAGCACGGCGTGCGCGGCGACGTACAGGCTGGCCTGCATATTGCCTCAGCCCCTGATCCGGAAACCGGCGTAATGGTATACAGCGTATACGGCGCATCGCACCACATCACAGACGAGATGCTGGACACATTCGATGTGCTCGTGTACGACATTCAGGATGTGGGCGCGCGCTTTTATACCTACATTTACTCGCTTTCCTATGCCATGGAAGACTGTGCACGCGCGGGCAAAACCGTCGTCGTGCTCGATAGGCCCAACCCGCTCGGCTGCGACCGGGTCGAGGGCACACTGCTGGACGAACGCGTCAATTCTTTTGTGGGCAAGTATGCCATGCCCACCCGCTATGGCCTGACAGTGGGCGAATATGCGCTGTGGGTGCGCGATTATCTGCAGCTGAATCTTGAGCTGCATGTTGCGCCGCTGCTGGGCTATGCACGCAGCATGCGCTACGAGGATACCGGCCTTGCCTTCGTGCCGCCCTCGCCCAACTGTGCCACGCTCCACGCCGCCAATACGTACATCGGCACCTGCATATTCGAAGGCACGAACGTATCCGAGGGGCGCGGCACCGTACTGCCCTTTGAATACATCGGCGCGCCGTTCATCGATGCGCCCGTACTGGAAAAGAAGATGAACGCCATGAAGCTGCCAGGCGTGATCTTCCGGCGTGCGTACTTCACCCCGCAGTTTAACAAGCACGCGGGCGCGCAGTGCGCCGGCGTGCAGGTGCATCTGACCGATCCGCGTACAGCTGCACCTTTCTCCATCGGACTATATCTGCTGGAAGCCGTGCGCGAAATGCATGCTGAGCATCTGGAATGGCGCGGCATTGAGGACGCGCAGTACAAGACCATCGACAAACTGCTGGGCACAGACGACTATCGCCTGGGGCGCATGAACGCTGACGAGCTCATCGCCGCACACCGCGAAAGAATCCTCGCATGGCAGGAAGACAGCCGCCAGCATTGGCTGTATACCTGAGTAATTCATTCAGCATTCAGCAAAAAGAGCACCGCGATTCCTTCCCGGAATCACGGTGCTCTTTATTGATACTTCTATCAGCCGCAGACCGCCGCTTCCAGCACAGTCAGCGTACAGGCATCCGCATCCATACGACAGCGAACGCCCAGGGGCAGCGTCAGCTTAGGCGAAACATGGCCAACCTGCAAGCCTGTAAAGATGGGCTTGCCGCAGGGCGCAGCGATATCGCGAATGACCTCCTCCAGTGTCAGGCCGAATTCCGGATACTCCACCGGACAATCGTTGAAATCACCGAAGACGATACCCGCACAGTCTTCAAACTTACCGGCCAGGCGCAGCTGGGTCAGCATGCGGTCCACGCAATAGGTGCGTTCGCCAATCTCCTCGATAAACAGAATCCGGTCCTTCGTATTCAGCTCATACGGCGTTCCGATCGTGCCGGCAATCAGCGACAGATTGCCGCCAACCAGAATACCTTCAGCGCTGCCCGGATTGACGGTTTCGCGCGCATGATAGCCCGGAGCATTGTCAAGCTCGCCCAGCGGTTCAGTGCACATGATCGCGCGATAGAACGCATCCTGCGTAAAGCCGTCCGGGAATTCATGCTTCCAGCGCGTGGCCATCGGACCATGGAAGGTTACCAGGCCGCATTTTTCAAGGAAGGCGACATGCAGCGCCGTGATATCGCTGAAGCCGACAAAGATTTTGGGATTCCTGCGGATGGTTTCATAGTCGAGCATATCCAGCATGCGCATGGTGCCGTAGCCGCCGCGCGTACAGACGATGGCGTCAACCTGCTCATCGGCAAACATGGCGTTGATATCCCGTGCGCGCACCTCATCCGTGCCGGAAAGATATCCGTACTTCGCATGCGCACTTTCGCCAACCTTGACGTTAAAGCCCAGTTCCTTCATATATGCAATCGCCTGATCCACAGCGCCTGCCTCGCGCACCGTACCAGACGGACCAATCAGGCCGATGGTATCGCCGGGTTTCAGCTTCTTTCCATAGAGCATGTAAACACCCCTTTTGCATAAGCAGCTTTTTTCGGAACCGAAAACGCCGTCTTCGGCTCCTTCTGGGTTCTTGCTTCTTCGCTTCGCAGCGGATTTAAGCATCCAGCACGAGGGCGACATGCATCATCGCGCCCACGGTCAGGCATTCCTCATCCAGCCGGAAATCGCGGCTATGCAGCAGCGGCGCAGGCATGTTCTCCTTCTTCACACAGCCTAGATGGAAGAATGCGCCCGGCGTGCTGTCGCAGAAAAAGGAAAAATCCTCGCCGCCCATGCTCGGCGCAGCCTTATGCACCACGTTCTCCTCGCCCAGCAGCCTCGTGCCGATGCGCATCACGCGCTTGGCCTCCGCCTCGTCGTTGACCAGAGCCGCATAACCGGATGTGATCTTCACCTCCGCGCTGCAGCCCATGGCCTCTGCAACGCCGTTGGTTACTTCCTCAATGCGCCGCTTCATCATGGCACGGATTTCGCTGTTGGCCGTGCGCAGCGTACCGCGCAGGCTCACCTTGTCACAGATGATGTTGCCTGCCGTGCCGCCGGAAATCATACCGATACTCAGCACCGCACTGGACAGCGGAGAGAGATTGCGCGCAACCAGCGTCTGCAAGCCGGTGATCACCTGCGCAGCACAGACGATCGCATCCGCGCCGCTCTCCGGATATGCGCCATGGCTCGAGCGGCCGTGGATCGTCAAATCAACGGTGTCCGTCGATGCGTTCAGCGTGCCCGGCCGCGTTTCAATCACACCCACAGGCAGATACGGCTGCACATGCAGCCCGTATACGCGATCGACATGCGGATTCTCCATCGCCCCTGCTTTCACCATCGGCTCCGCGCCGCCGTCGGTTTCCTCCGCCGGCTGGAAAAGCAGCTTCACGCTGCCATGCAGCTGATCCTTCATGCCCACCAGCACCTTCGCCGCGCCCAGCACCATCGCCATATGCGCGTCATGTCCGCAGGCATGCATCATGCCCGGATGCTCCGATCGGAAGGGAAGCCCCTGCGGCTCATCAAGCGGCAGCGCATCCATATCCGCGCGCAGGGCAACCACGCCGCCCGGCAGCGCGCCCTCGATCAGGCCAATCACCCAGGTACGCTCAGTGGTATAGGGAATGCCCATCTCATCCAGCGCATCCATGATGACCTTCTGCGTCCTGAATTCGGCAAATCCGTTTTCCGGAATCCTGTGCAGCTGACGGCGCTTCACGCTCATCCAGTGCGCCTGCGCCTCTACCAGCGCTCTCAATTCCCGATCTTCCATATTCATCCTCCAAAACTCTCTTTAAGCCGCCGCAAAGCGCAAAAGGGAGTCTGAGGGACAATGTCCCTCAGGCAGGTTTCAGGGCGGCAGTCCTGACGTCCCCCGTCACTCCATCGCTTCCACCACTTCGACGACCACGCCGTCTTCGATGTACACCCTCGGCACGCGTCTGCCGGTGCGCGCCAGGGATTCGTTGCGATTGAGATTGGCCCATCCCGCATATTCATCCACGCCGATGGATCCGCCCAACAAAATGACCTCGTCGCCCTCTTTGGCCTCAGGAATATCCGTCACATCGACCATCATCTGATCCATGCACACCAGACCGACGACCGGCGCGCGCCTGCCGCCGATCTCAACCTCGCCTTTGCTGTTCTGGCGCGGATAGCCATCGATGTAGCCCGCAGAAAGCGTCGCCACCACACTGTCGCGCGATACGGGATGCGTTTCATCGTAGCCCAGGCATTCGCCCGCCGGCACATGGTGCAGCTGCGCGATATGCGTCTTCACCGTCAGCGTAAGCCGGCTCTCCTCCGGATGCGCATAACCTCGTGGATATACGCCGTAGAGCCAGGCGCCCGTGCGCACCGCATCCATGTGATCCTGCGGATAGCGCACCATGCCGATGCTGTCCAGCGCGTGCACCATCGGGATGCGGATCCCGCGATCAAGCAGCGCGTCGCGCACGCCCGTCAGCCGGTCGATCTGCCTGCGGTCACTTGCCTTGTCGCGCAGCGCCAGATGCGTAAACAGACCTTCCAGATGAATCATGCCGCTTTCCTGCATGCGCGCGACTGCGTCAGCAGCATGCTCCGGCAGCAGGCCAATGCGGTTGAGCCCGGTCTCGATCTTCACATGCACGCGGGCAGCTTTGCCCGCTCTTTGGGCGCAGAGCATCACTATATCCGCATATGCTTGAGAAAACACCGTGAGCAGCAGGCCATCGCAGATTGCCTTTTCCAGCTGCGCCTGGCCGCAAAGGCCCAGAATCAATACTTCGCACGCCGGCAGCACGCGGCGAATCTGCACCGCTTCATTATAGGAAGCTACGGCAAAAAAGCGCTGGCCCTCGCGCCAGAGCCTTTTGGCAACCATCGGCGCACCCAGGCCATAGGCATCCGCCTTGAGCACGCAGATGAGCTGCGTACTCTCCTTAAGATGCGCTAAGGCATTGCGGTAATTCACCGCCAGCTGCGTCAGATCCACCTCGGCCCAGCAGCGGGAAACCGCCTCTTCATACGGGATATTCATACCCATTCCTCCGAAAAAGAAAAGGAGCTGCCGCTGTCGCAAACGGCAGCTCCCTGACATTACGCCTTGAGCATTTCGCGATACTTTTCCAGTTCCTTCTCGTTGCCCCAGACCATGTGTCCTTCCTCGATCTCCACCCAGGAGGGTTTGTCGACCGAGTAGTCATGCTGTGTGGGATCGTACACTTCAAGCACCTTGTTCTTCTCTCTCGCCGGATCAGGCAGCGGAATGGCGGAGAGCAGCGCACGGGTATACGGATGCAGCGGATGGGCAAAGAGCTTCTCCGTCTCCGCCAACTCCACGAGCACACCCTTGTGGATGACCGCAATGCGATCGCAGATGAAGCGCATGACGGACAGATCGTGCGAGATGAACAGATAGGTGAGATCGCGCTCCTTCTGCAGCTCACTGAGCAGGTTGAGCACCTGCGCACGGATGGACACATCCAGCGCAGAGATCGGCTCATCGGCAATGATGAAGTCCGGCTGCATGATCAGCGCGCGCGCCACGCCAATGCGCTGGCGCTGGCCGCCGGAAAACTCATGTGGGAAGCGGCTGGCAAACTCCGGCAGCAAACCGACCTCGGAAAGCGCCTTGGCCACGCGCGCCTTGCGCTCCGCCTCAGGCAGCTTTTCGCCATTGAGCAGGCCTTCGGATACGATGTAATCGACCTTGGATCGCTCGTTGAGGGACGCCATCGGATCCTGGAAGATCATCTGGATCTCACGGGTAACCTTGCGGTCGAGCTCCTTGCTGATCTTACCGTTGATCTTTTCGCCCTTGAAGATCACCTCGCCGGACGTCGTCGGATTGATGCGGATAATGGCGCGGCCAATGGTCGTCTTGCCCGAACCGGACTCGCCGACCAGGCCGAACGTCTCGCCCTTGTAGATGTCAAAGCTCACGTTGTCCACGGCTTTGAACAGGCGCTTGCCCTTGCCAAAGCAGATGGACATATCCCTGACAGAGAGAAGGACTTCCCTATTCTCAGGCATAACCCTTCACTCCTTCCGTTGCCAGCTTGCGTACAGCCTCCGGCGGCTCAATCTTCGGCGCGCGCGGATCGAGCAGCCAGGTGCGCGCTTTATGCGTGGGAGAAACTTCAAAGTACGGTGGGCGCTTGACAAAATCGATCTTGAGCGCCTGCGGGTTACGCGGGGCGAAGGCATCTCCCTTCACCTCATTGAAAAGATTGGGCGGTGTGCCGTGGATAGAATAGAGCGGCTCGCCCTTTACGCCCAGCTGCGGCAGGGAGCTGAGCAGTGCCCAGGTATAAGGATGCTTGGGATCGTAGAAGACCTCCTCGCACAGGCCAATCTCCACGATATCGCCCGCATACATAACCGCAATACGATCCGCCACATTGGCAACGACGCCAAGGTCATGCGTGATATAGACGGTAGTCAAGTTGTATTTTTCCTTGAGCGCACGAATCAGACCCAGGATCTGAGCCTGAATGGTCACATCCAGCGCAGTCGTCGGCTCGTCGCAGATGAGAATCTGCGGACGGCAGGCCACGGCAATGGCGATCACCACGCGCTGGCGCATGCCGCCGGAGAACTCGTGCGGATACTGCTTGGCGCGGCGCTCCGGATCGGTAATGCCCACATCCACGAGGACGGAGAGCATCTCCTTGCGTGCCGCCTCGCCGCGCAGGCCCTGATGAAGCTCAATGGCTTCCATGATCTGCGCGCCGATGGTTTTGAGCGGGTTCAGGCTGGTCATCGGATCCTGCAGCACCATGGCAATCTGCTTGCCGCGGATACCCAGCCACTGCTTCTCCGTGGTGTATTTTGTCAAATCCTCGCCATTGTAGAGGATCTCGCCGCTGTCCACCCAACCGTTGGCGTCCAGCAGACCCATGAAGCTCTTGACGAAAACCGACTTGCCCGAGCCGGACTCACCGACGATCGCCAGGCTCTCGCCCTTGTGCAGATCCAGCGATACATCGCGGATGGCATGCAGCGTACGGCCGCGCAGGCTGAACTTGATGTTGAGATCGCGGACCGAAAGAACGGTCTCTCTTTCTTCCATGTCGATTCAGCCTCCTTTAGGACTTGTACATATGGTTTTTGGGATCAGCAGCGTCTGCAAAAGCATTGCCGATAATATAGAAGGAAATGGTTACGATGGACAGCACGATCGCCGGGAAGATGAGCTGATAGCGCAGCGTCTCAGAGGTGACGAGCTTGCGTCCTTCATTGATCAGATTGCCCAGGGACGGCATATCCACCGGCAGACCCAGGCCGATATAGGTGATAAACACCTCGTTGCCGATTGCAGCCGGGATGGACAGCGCCAGGCGCAGCATGATGACCGACACCAGATAAGGCAGCAGGTTCTTCATGATGATGCGCGCGGTACCGGTACCCAGGCAGCGGGAGGCCAGATTATAATCGCGGTCGCGGATGATGACGATCTGATTGCGGATAAAGCGCGCCATACCCAGCCAACAGGTCAGGCACATCGCAAATACCAGCGTGCCGAAGCCCGGCCGCAGGATGTAGGAAATCAGAATCAGGATGATCGTGTTGGGGATATTGTCCAGCACGTTATAAACCTCGGTGAGGATGCGGTCGAGCTTTCTCACGTAGCCCCAGAGAACGCCCACCGTGATGCCGATAATCGCCTCAAAGAAAGCGACGATAAAGCCGATGGCAAGGCTCGTTCTGGTGCCGCTCCACACGCGGGACCACAGATCCTGGCCGATGTTATTGGTACCGAACCAGAAGGCCTGCTCACTGGGCAGCACGCGCAGCGGCGCGTCGGCATTGGCTGCAGCCGTGCCATCCTCGCCGATCGTCAGGAAGCTCTCCTCCACATACAGCGACGTACCGTTGTTGGTGTAATCCACCGGCTGCATGTACATCTCAAGCTTGAAGTTGGAGCGGCTCTCATAGGGCACGGCAGTCGGATCATCCGGCAGCTTAAGCTTCGTCTGGAAATTGTTCTTGACGTAGCCCGTCTTGCCCTTGTACTCGATTTTGCACCATTCCTCACCGTACTCGACGAGATCGAACTTGGTACGCGCTTTCAGGCTCTCCACCACGTTATCCACGGCGTACCAGCCATCAGCATTCTTCAGCGGAGCAGCATTGAGCTCGGTGCCGGCAGGCGCGCTCACCATGACGGTGGTAAAACTCGGCGGCACATTGGAGAGCTGCTTGCCGGTCTGCGGATTATTGTTAATCAGGTTGGCCGGATACTGCCCCGGCATATGCGGTTGGATGAACGTAAAAACCAGAAGCGCAGCCAGCACGCACAGAAGGAAGACGGCAACCTTATTCTTGAAAAAGACCTTGAACGTGGAGCGCCAGTAGGAATAGTTGGAGTAACCGGTCTTCTCGCCAGCAGCTTCATCGTAATCGGCAAGCACGAACAGTTCGTCTTCGTTGACCGCTTCCTGCGGCGCGCTCAGCTCGGCCCTGAGCTTTTCCTCGAGCGCAGCTTCCAGCTTTTTGGCTTTCGTATCCTTGATGCTCAGCATATCAGCGCGCACCTTCCTTCTTCACAAAGCTGATGCGCGGATCGATGACGCCCATGAGCAGATCGCCCAGGAGCAGGCCCACGATACCGATACAGCTGTAGATCATGACGATGGCCTGAACCATCGGGTTATCCTGACGGCCGATGACATCCACCAGAAGACCGCCCATGCCCGGAATGGAATAGAGCGATTCGATGTAGATGGAACCGCAGACCGTATAGAGCAGGGAAGTCGGAATGTACTGGATCATCGGCACGAACGCATTACGCAGCACGTGCTTCATCATGATATCCTGACCGGAAACGCCCTTGGCGCGCGCCAGACGCACATAGTCCTTGTTCATCTCGTCGACCATGTAGCGGCGCAGCCACATCGCATAGTACGCCGTATTGCCCAGGGACATGGAGAACACCGGCAGAATCCAGGTCATCAGGTTATGCTCGTCAAAGAGCATGGGAATGCCCAGGAAGCTGGTGCCGTAAAGCTGAATGAAGATGTGATAGACTGCAGCCGGAACGGCATTGATGAACACGATGAACACCGTACCGAACTTATCCCAGAATTTTCCCTTGCCGCGTGCCATGGCAGCGCCCAGCGGGATGCCCAGAAGCAGCGCAAGGCCCATGGACAGCACGCCAATCTTGGCAGACAGCGGCGCCTTCTTGACGACGATATCGGCAATCGGCGCGCCTACGCTGTAGCGGGCGGAGGTGCCCAGATCACCATGCGTCAGATCCTTGAGGAAATTCCACAGCTGCACGGGAATGGGATCGTTGAGGCCCAGCTGATTGAGCTTGGCCTGAATCATGGCTTCGTCGGCCTTTTCAAAGTTATCAAAGTAGCCCTCGATCGGCATCTGGCGCAGCAGAACAAAGACCACCGTAATGATGATCAGCAGCGTCAGAAACGAAGAGGTCAGTCTTTTCAGAGAGTATTTCAGCATCTTCTTTCACACCTTTACTACAAAAACACACTGCCAGCACGCAATCGCCGCGATGGAGCGGAATCGCTTTTTCTTCAGAACACCTTGATTTTTCCGCGCCTAACTGCGCTTTTCTGGAGAAAAAGCCATTTCGCCCGATTGCAACGATAACCCGGACGGCGCTTTGGCGCCGTCCGGGCGAACTGCAATCGACCGTATGGGAATTCAGTCAGGAAAAGCGATTACTCGCCGGCCAGCGCCGCGCGCTCCTCTTCCCACTTGTCATAAGCGTCGAAGTACTCGTCGGTATTCATCGGCTTCTCCAGCAGGGTCTGGCCCTTATAGCGCTCGTTGGAAATGCCGAACGGCGCGAACTGGCTCTCGAACGGGTTGAGGCGGGAAGCGGTATAGCCGCCGTTGCCGTAGCCGAACGGGATGATGAACGCCTTCTCGATCAGGAACGCCTCGGCTTCGGTGTAAGCCTCGTAGCGGGCGGTCATATCATTGGTGATCGCACGGGCAGCGTCGACCATGTTGTAGTAGATGCTGTTGCCGTTCTCATCGTTGTACTCAGTCGCCTTCTCCGGCCAGTTGTAGGTGCCGTCATAGAAGGGATCGGTGTAGGTGTTCGGGTCGGCGTAGTCCGGGCCCCAGTTGCACTTGAGCAGCGCATACTTGCCGGAGCGGCGAACCTCGGCCAGGAAGCCGGAAGACGGGCCGGCCTCGATCATGATATCGATGTAGTCGGTGCCCAGCAGGCCTTCGAGCTGCTGCTCCACAACCACGCACTCCTCGGCCCAGCCGGTGGTGTTCGGGTTGTAGCTCATCAGAATCTTGACCGGCAGGGTCGCGCCCGCAGCCTTGAGCTCCTCAACAGCGGCGGCCTTGTAAGCCAGGGCAGCCTCCTCGTTGAAGGTATCCACGCCCAGCTCGGTGATCGCAGCCAGGGCGCCCATCTCGGTGTAGTCCACACCGTCGATGGAGACGAACTCCGGCGGGGTCACAGTGTTGAACATCAGCGCTTCGGGGTTGTCCGGGTCGGTGACGAGCATCGCCTTGACGCGGTCCAGACCGGCGTAGATGGACTTGCGGAAGTTCTCGTTGTTCACGGCGATCTTCCAGTTCTCCGGCTCATACTCGGCCTCGAACTGCGGATCGAAGTTGAACGCATAGAAGTAGGTGTAGAAACCGCTCTGACGGACCGGGTGGATCAGATCGGCGGTCGCCGGATCGGACAGCCACTCGGCAGCGATGGTGGAGTCGATGGACGCATCATCGATGTCGCCGCGCTTGTACAGCTCAGGAGAGATGGTGGTGGATTCCTTGTTGTAGGTCTGCTCGATGGTCTCGATCAGCACGTTCTCGGCGTCCCAGTTAGCGGCGTTCTTGGTATAAACGCGCTTCTGCTGCGGCTCGAAGGTGGAGAGCACGTAGGCGCCGTTGTAGAGCAGGTTCTCGTTGCTGGTGGCTACGCCGAAGTCCGCGCCCTTTTCGGCGAGGAAGTCAGCATTGACCGGCATGAAGCAGACGTAGGTCACCATGGACAGGAAGTACGGGACCGGCTCCACCAGCGTGTACTGCAGGGTGTAGTCGTCCAGCGCCTTCACGCCGACAGTCTCAAAGTCCATCACCGGATAGGGCTCGGCGCCCTCTTCCGGGGTGCTGGTGCCCAGATAATAGGCCTCGGCGCCCTCGATGACGGAGTAGAAGATGTTGGCGGTAGAGGAAGCGTTGGCAGCGTCCAGAATGTACTTCGCAGCGGTCACGAAGTCATGGGCGGTCACCTTGGCATACTCACTGCCGTCTGCCTTCACCCAGGTCGCATCTTCACGGAGCTTGAAGGTGTAGGTCAGGTTCGCCTCGTCATACTCCCAGCTCTCGGCCAGAGACGGCTGCACCTGGCCGTACTTGTCGTACTCGACCAGGGTATCGATGACGTTGGCGGCCATCGCGAACTCGTTGGTGGTCGCGGTGGTCAGATAGTTGAGCGAAGTGAATTCACCGGAATACAGCGTGCGGTACGCATTGTCCGCAGCAGCAGGCATGATGGCCATGCTCATAGCGATCGCCAGGCACAGCACAAAAGCCATCATTTTCTTCATGTGATTTCCCCCTTTTCAGATTGTCCAGCTTAAAAAGCTGGTATTGTGCTACAATAGCATACCTTGGCAAAAAATGCAATCTTTCCCTCGGATAAATTTCATTTTTCACAAAACGTTTTCTCTGAAACAAAGTGCAGCCTGTCATTTGCATAAACAAAAATGCACAAATCGGCTCAAGAGAATTCTCTTTACAGGTTTTCTACGGAAATCATATCCACATCACAGTCCAGCTGGCGCATGGTAAAGGGATACGCCGCGCCCGTGCGCTCAATCTCGCCGCTCTGGCTGTCAAAAGGATCGACGCGCAGCTGTTGCTTTTTCGGCTCCATCTCTCCCTGATAAACGCTGGTCGCCGCCATGCGCATGGGATCCAGATTGCCGAAGTAGAACTGATGGCGCTTCGTGCTGCCTGCACGGAAGGCGCTGCCGCCATAGCTGGGATCCGCAAAAAGCCAGCCCCAACCTTTGAGATAGAACTGCACCCAGTCGTGGCTGCCGATATAGTCCTCATCGATGGACATACCGCTCTGCCAGCGCGCCGGAATGCCTGCAATGCGGCACAGCACGATCATCGCCAGCGCCTGCAGTCCGCAGTCGCCCTTGAGGTTGACTGCGCAGTACTCGCCATGGTCATCAAACTGGAAGTAATCGCGCATAAAGGAGTAATTCACCTTCGTGGTGATAAACTCATAAATGCGCCAGGCCTTCATCACATCCGTCTGCTCGCCGTCGGTCAGGACATGTGCGAGGTTCTTCATATAGGGCGTGAAGCGCAGATACGCGCCTCGCTCGCCAAGGTCCTCAGCCGTCGGTTCGGTGCAGGCGGCATACAGCGGCGCCTGAGGCGCAGGCGCATGCAGCGGATCGGCATAGCGGATATGGCTCACATAGCTGTACGCTGCATCGAAGGGGCGCCACTGGCTGAGCGTGCGCTTCCAATAGGCTGTGCGCGCCGGGGCTTTTGCCGCACCGATTCCATCCGGATCGCCGGCCAGAAGCTGCACTTCGCTCTGCTGGGCGTCCTCCAGAGGGAACGGAAGATGCGCCAGATACTCGCCCGGCTCAAAGGCATCCTTGTCCACGTACAGGCTGGCTTTGAGCGTAATGCGGCGCTTCATCTCGCCTTTCTCCTCAATCTCTTGAATCATACCGTCCAGATACGGACGGTCGGGATTCTGCTTTTCTCCCGTCAGATGCGCAAGCATACCGTTTTTAAGCATGCTGCGATGGAAGCGCACAAAGTAGCGCTTCTCTCCGTTCAAATAGATGAAATCGACATAACCGGTCAACTCCAGGCGGTCGAATTCCTCTTCGCTCACATCCACATGGATCAGCTCGCGCAGCTTTTCGATCGCCTGCGCGCGGTTCCAGGGATACTGCGTGGGCAGACGGCGGATGCGCTCCTTCTCGCATACAAGGCGCGCGCGCAGCATGTCGGGCAGCTCGCCCTCAAGGCGCATATCGATCGCCTTTACCGCGCCTTCCAGATCGCCTGCCCACTTCCTCTTCATGATATCCTCAGGCAGGGGCATGCTCAGTGTGTTTACGTGCATTTCAATATCCATCGTCGTATCCCTCCAGGTTCAGATGTAGATGAAAAGCATTATATCATACCTTTGCCGCATGCGGTAGTTTCCTTTTATATGGATTTGCTCAATCCATATTCCCGTTCGCTTTTCCGTTTGACGATCGTCTGACAAACATAACCGGCAGTTTGTATTATCCGTACATTTTTTCAACGTTCTGAAGAGACAGTTTCGCTAGTTTCGAAAATTTATCCCCTTGTCATTTTGTCAAAGATATGGTATTCTTACAGACAAGAAGCAGACATGACGATTTTGTCTGCAAGCAATCGGAACTCTAAAACAGAATAGGAGGCAAATCTATGAAGAAGTTCCTGACTCTCGCTCTTGCCCTCGTGCTCGTGATCGGCTGCGTCGCCAATGCGTCCGCGCTGACCATCGGCTTCTCCCAGGTCGGCCAGGAGTCTGACTGGCGTACCGCCAACACCGACAGCCTGCGCGGCATGGCCGAGGCTGAAGGCTGGGACATGATCTATGATGACGCGCAGCAGAAGCAGGAGAACCAGGTCAAGGCTCTGCGCAACTTCATCACCCAGGGCGTCGACTACATCCTCTTCACCGGCGTTGTGACCACCGGTTGG
>JAFQIF010000016.1 GCA_017397695.1 Clostridia bacterium | reverse complement strand
TCAAGCCCATGCTCCCGCAGATAGTTCAGGCTCTGCGCCATCTGCTTGAGGTTGAAAACCGTTGCCCAGCGCTGATAGCCTGTGCCCTTTCCTTCGCTTAGCTTCCGCTGAATGTCGATCAGGAGGCTGACCTTTTCTTCGGCTGCTGCGCTTCTCGCTCTGCGCGAAACGTGCTTTCGTCTTCCTTCCAGCACTGCAGCAAGCTCTTCCATCCCGTACCCATCGCCGAGCGTATCCATGCGAAGAAACTTCTTCTGCCCTTCCCCTCGGAACGCAGGCACCTTGCCGCGCTTGACCTCGTATCCGGCGTCGCAGAGCAGCGAAATCAGGGTGTCCATATCCTTGGGATTCTGCGCAAGCGCCTCATCAATGGCCATCCGCAGAAGATCACGATGCGTCGGCTTTTTGCGATCTCCCAGCCACTTGTCATAGTCCTTGCCATGCCGCTGCGGATCTTCTACGATGGAGTATCCGTTCTCGATGCAGATGGTATCATTCAGCTTGCGGACAGCCTTCGCACTGCCCCAGAAATTTCTGAACTTCCTGTCGCAGTCAAGCGTCACAGCTGACCAAACGATATGATTGTGAATATGCGCTTTGTCTACATGCGTACAGACGATATACGCATGATTCCCTTTGGTAAAGCGCCGCGCCAGCTCCTGCCCCAGCCGGTTCGCTTCCTCCGGCGTGATCTCGCCCGGAACAAAAGCCTGCCGCAGATGATAAGCAATTACGTTCTCTTTGCCGATCCTTCGTGCCGTGTTCCTTTCATACTCCTTCAGCGCAAAATGAAACTCGGCGTCTGCCATTCTGCTGTCGCATTCAAAGCTTGAAATGAGCCTCTGCTGATCCGTCTTTTCGGGATTCTTCACATAATCCAGAATCTCCCGGACAGCTTTACCGATCGTCCGTCCCTTTCCAATATGTAGCGGCATAATCCTGGTTGTTGCCATCCACTCATCCTCTCAAAAAGAAAAAACGCGAGCTGCATCCAGCCCGCGTAGGTTTCATATTCTATTCAGTTTGATTACAGCTTGAGGCTGCTGATCCACTCGCTGACGCCGGCAAGCGTCTGCTTTCCATTGAGCAACTTACCCTCGACAATCTGCGTATCACTCGTAACGCTCACCTTCAGTTCCTCCACGGTCTTGCCGAATCCGCTTCCGCCGGAGGTCGCAAACAAAATGATCTTCTTTCCAGCAAAATCGAAACTCTCAAGGAATGTGTTGATGATCGTCGGCGCAACATACCACCAGATCGGGAAACCGAGGAACACTATGTCATAATCCTCGACCTGAAGATTCCGTTTGACCATCGCCGGTCTAATCTTCTTGTCATTCATCTCGACGCTGCTACGCGAAGTCTTGTCCATCCAATTCAGATCCGCAGTTGTGTACGGAACTTCCGGCTGAATCTGGTAAACATCCGCGCCTGCTGCGTCTGCAATCAGCTCAGCAACCTTCGCCGTCACGCCGGTTGCAGAAAAGTATGCTACCAACTTTCTAACCATATCTGATCCTCTCTTCCAAAATCCTGTTTCTGATTATTGATATCACTATACCACGAAACAACAAGAGAGTAAATCGCCTTACTTCAAGAACCCATCTCATCCAATCCCCTCACCTCATCCATAATCGCATACCGAAGATCCTGCATACGCGCCAGCAGCCATGCTGCCGCCATCGGTAGTCCGATCGGGCTGATCAGATAAGCGAGGATCAGAAGCAGAATCGCATTTTTTCCCGAACCGGAAATGAACATGACCAACGCCATCAGACCGACAAGGCTTCCAGCCAAGCCCAGCAGATATGCTGAGCAGTACAGAATCGCCGAGCAGACCCAGACGAAAAGCGTCAGAATCACCACGATTGGCGCTGCGAGAATCCGAAGTAATAACCTCATATCAAAACCTCCTTTGAGGACTTTTCTCTGTCTTTGTTGTATCTGATTTGCAGCCAAGCCGCAAGGATACGGGCATAAAGAAATAGCGGAGGGAACGACTTATAATTCTGCCGTTTTCCCCTCCGCTGCCGGACCAAATGCTCCATTTACTCAAGCGCCGCAAGCCGGTTAAGGACTTCCTTCAGGGCGTCCTGAATCGCCTCTTGATTCCGGACCATTTGCTCTATGTCCTCGATGTAATACCGCCCGGTTTCGTGCGCATGGCGGGCGATCTGGTTAACGTTGTTGCTGGTATAGCGCGTCAGGCGTAGAATCTCCTTGAGCTCCGGCAGCTCAAGGCTGAGCACATAGCCTTCAAGGAGCATCTTCCTCATGAACGCTTCTCTGTTTTTGATGCCCGACTGCTGAATCTTCTGTTCAAGCAGGGCGTTCTCCTGCGGCGTCAGCCTCAGAAGGCGGGATACGCTTCTTTCTCTCTGCGCCATGTCATCTCACCTGCGCTTCCCTTTTCACCGCAGGCTGCTTGGACAGCGCTGGCTTATGCGCCAGCTGATCCCTCACCGATCTGCGCTGCTGATTCTGCGCCGCTTCTCTAGCCATGCAAATGAATCCGTCCAGCACGGCGGGATGGCTGTTTACAATAAACTGTACCCTGCGATCCATGCCCATGACAACATCCGGCTCAATCAAAAAGGCCGCTGCCCACGATTTGTTCTCGCGCGAGAAGCGACCGTCCCAATCCTTGTGCTGCACCGTATTGGCAAGCACGAACATCACCCGCTCCGCTCCAAACTCACTAAGCACCGGCTCAGCAGCGTCGGCTCTGAGCCTCATGCCGTCGAAGTTCTCTGCAATCGCCTTTTCTATCGCTGCGCGGCAGGCAATGTTGGCGACATTCGATTGCCGGAACTGTTCCAGCTCGCCGTGTTCTCTTGCGTACATACCGGTCTGCCTGTACACCGGAATCTGTTTCATCTGCTCCATTTATCTGGCCTCCGTTTCTCTGTGTCTCTTTGCCGTTCCGCTGCGGCAGGGCGCTTTCAGCTGCTCCAGCACAGACGGTTTCTTGGC
>JAFQIF010000192.1 GCA_017397695.1 Clostridia bacterium | reverse complement strand
GCCGGCAAAGCGGGTCAGCGCGATCAATCCGCCGTCAATCTCCTCGATGGAAGCGAGCATCTCGGCATTGTCCTTCTTCAGGCCGCCGCCGTAGACGACGTCCATGCCGCCGGTCTGTTCCTTGACAAAGCGCGCAATCTTCTCGATATACGGCTTATCCGCCGGGGTCTTGCCCGGTCCGATGGACCAGATCGGCTCATAGGCGATCACCACACGGCTCTTATCCACACCCTCAAGACCGATGGCAAGCTGATTGCCCAGCACGCTCTGCCAGGCCTCCTGCTCCTCGCTCTTCTCGCCGATGCAGTACAGCACGCTCATGCCGCGCGCAAGCGCCGCCTTGATCTCGGCGTTCAGCAGGCGGTTGACCGCAGCAGCCGCAGCCTCGCCGGTGACGCCCGCCTCGGCGAGCACGCCCATCTTGTCGTTGCGTTCCTCACAGTGGCCAATCAGCACGCTCTCACAGCCCATCGCCACGGCAGCGGACGCCGGACGGTTCGTGGTGAACGCGCCGAAATTGCCGCCCACAGCCGTATCCATGCGGTACACGCCCTGGCAGCCCAGCTTCACAGCGCTGCCCGGCTTTTTGGCCGCAGCAGCAGAAAGCAAATGCGCCTCCGGCAGATACATGGCAAACTCCACCTCGGCAGGATCATACGCCGCAAGGCCGTCCTGCGTGCCGGAGACGATCGCCGCGCCCCATTCCTTCATGGGCGCCAGACGGTTTACGCCGCCCATATCGACCGGCACGTCAAAGCGCTTGAGATTCAGAAAGATATGCTTCATGGATCAGATGCCCTCCTTCTTATAGCGCTCAGCCATCTGCTCGCAGGTCACGACCTCGATCAGGTGGCTCTTGCGGTAGCTGCCGAACTGCACCAGCAGCGGCGCAACAGACTCAATCACGCCGTCCTGCATGCAGCGCACGATCTTCGCCACATCCTCGTCCGGGATGTTGCCGTGCATGATGGTATCCATGATGGATGCCACATAGTTGCGCGGATCAAAGTTCTTGGGGTTGGCAATCAGATCCCTGTAGAGCTGGCCGATGGACTTGCTGTCCTTCAGCTCCGGATGATCGCGGAAGAGCTCCATGATGTTGCGGGTATTGGCCAGACGGATATCCGTATCCACGTTGATCTTGTCGATGCCCGCGCGGGAAACATCCGCCAGCTGTGCCGGGTCGATGCCATAGGCGTTCTCGAGCTTGCCGCCCATCGCGTTGATCTGCTCCACATACTCCTGCGGCACAGTGGAGGAACCGTGGCTGACCAGATAGCCGCGGATGCCCTCGTGACGCATGCACTCCTTCGTCGCGATTGCGATTTCGCGGCGGATGCGGGTATCCTTGCCCTTGTTGGCGCCGTGGCACGTGCCGTAGCTGATGGCCAACGCATCGCACTTGGTCTTCTTGAAGAAGTCGACCGCCTGCATCGGGTTGGTATAGGTCGAAGTCGCGCTGAACACGTGATCCTCCACGCCGGCCAGCACACCCAGCTCGCCCTCCACGCTCACGCCGTAGGGATGCGCCAGCTTGACCGCCTCGCGCGTCAGCTCAACATTCTCTTCATAGGGCAGATGGCTGCCGTCGATCATCACAGAGGTATAGCCGCCGTCGATGCAGGCCTTGATGGTTTCCAGGCTCTTGCCGTGATCCAGGTGCAGCGCAATCGGCACGATGCTCTTCTCGCCGTACTTCTTCACCGCATCGCCGATGTTCTTCGCGCCCACGCGCTTTTCCGGCGCCTTGCCGTGCATGAAATCCAGCTCGCCGCCCATGAAGGCGTTGGACGCCTCCGCGCCCTGCAGAATCGCGCCGGAGCGCAGCAGCTCGTGAATCTGCACAGCCGCCTCAATCTGACCGACGCTGTTCATGTTGAACGCCGCCTGACCATAACCGTACTTGTCCGCAGCCTCCAGAATCGCTGTCATAGGTACCAGCATATCCGTATCCTCCGTTCAATCTGTTATTTTATACCTGTATTATAGCATGAATCCTTCTGTGAAACAGTATGAAATTATGCCATCCCATCGTAAACCACGTCGCCGCGCACAATCGTAGCGCGCACGCTGAGATCATCCGCCAGCAGCACGACGTCCGCATCCTTCCCCGGCGCAAGGCTGCCCTTGCAATCGTCCATGCGCAGCAGACGCGCAGGATTTTCCGTCAGCAGCGGCAGCACATCCTCCACAGGACGTCCGGTAAACTTCACCAGATTCCTGAGCGCCTGAGCGGTCGTCAGCGTACTTCCTGCACGCACGCCCGTATCGGCCAGCTTCGCATCGCCATCCACAACCACGACGTCGTTGACGCCCAACTTGTACGCGCCGTCCGGCAGCCCTGCCGCCATGATGCTGTCCGTCACCGCGACCACCTTATCCCAGCCCTTGCATTTGAGCAGCATGCGCACGCTGCCCGGATGCAGATGCCGTCCGTCGCAGATCGCTTCGCAGAAGCAATCGCTCTCCAGCGCCGCGCCCATGATCGCCGGCTCGTGCTGATGGAACAGGCGCATGGCGTTGAACGTATGGGTGATGCAGCGCGCTCCGTTTTCAATCGCCTGCATGCTCGTCGCGTAATCCGCACCGGAATGGCCAATCGCCACAACGACGTCATCCGCGATCTCCGCAATCATCTCCGGCACGCCCTCTACCTCGGGCGAAACCGTGATGTAGCGGATCACGCCGGGGAACTTCGCCTGATAGCTGCGCAGCAGCGCGGCGTCGCCTTTGCGGAGCAGATACTCCGGCATCGCGCCCTTATACGCGCTGGCGAGGAACGGGCCTTCCATGTGGGCGCCCAGCAGCTGCGCGCCATATGCGCGCTCCTTCTGCACGCCGCCGATCGCAGCCAGACACTTCTCCGTCGTCTCCTGCGTATCGGTCAGCACGCTGGCACAGAAAGCCGTCGTGCCCTGCGTAGCAAAGAAGGCGGCAATCGTCTTCAGCCCCGCCTCATCCGCCGCATTGACGTCCACATTCGCGGCGCCGTGCGTGTGCGCGTCGATAAAACCCGGACACACCATCAGGCCCGCCGCATCGATCACCTGCGCATCCGCAGCCTCAAGCTGCGCGCCGATCTCATGAATCTTTCCATCCTCGCAAAGCACGTCGAGGCCTGCAAAGCGGCCTTCAGCATATACGCGGCCGCCCCTGATCAGCAACTTACTCATATCGTATCCTCACTTAAAACGGCTGCTGCGCCGCATTCGCATTGACAAAAATCTTTGCGTCCGGATGATTCTGGGCAATCGTCACCGGGAAATGTGCGCTCACCTCGCCATACGCCGCCTGGCGCACGACGGAGCGATGCCAATCGCGGAAGACGCCCAGGCGGATCTTGCGCGCGCCGAGAATCTCCTTCATGCCGATGGTCACGCAGCGGCGCGGCATCGCGTCAATCGCGCCGCACAGGTCGCCGATGGCGTTGGCCACGCGGGTTTCACGGCTGATGGTCAGCGCGCGGGTGGGCAGCTGCGCAAATTCCTGCGCGGTCAGTTCCTCCTGCGGCTCGTTAAAGGCCAGATGACCGTTGATGCCGATACCGCCGAAAGCGATATCCACGCCGCCCAGCTTCTCAATGATCTCGCCGATATACGCCGGATTCTTGGGATCCGGGAAGATGCGCTGCTCCTTGGGCATGAGCAGCTCTTCATCGATCTTACCGTAGACGTTGCGGTTCATGAAGCCGCGGAAAGAGAGCTTGCTGTTCTCGTCGATGTACTCGTCCTCATCGGTCAGGTACTCGTCCATATTGATGAACCAGCAGTTCTTCAGGCTCAGCCTGCGCTCACCCACCAAGCGCACGAAGATGGGATACTGGCCCACCGGGCCGACCGGGCAGATGAACACCGTGCGGCGGCCCTGCGCATTGTTCTTTTCGATCTCACGCACCATTTCCAGTGCAATCTCGTAAAACACCTCGCCGGAATCACCGAGCTTCACAAGCGGAATCTTCGCGCCCATGCCCAGCTCATCGGCAGAAAGCTGATAGTACTCCATATCGCATTCTCCTTCTCTCAGTCGGTTTAAAACAGTTGTTCAACGCCAAGCTGATGAATCATCTCGACGATTTCCTTCGTTCTGGAACACCCAAACTTACGCAGCAGTCCCTTGATCTGCGTCTTGACCGTAACGACCTCGACGCTGCGCAGCTGTGCGATCTCCTTGACCTTATATCCCTGCAGCAGGCACCGCACGAGCTGCTTTTCTGCCGGCGTCAGCTTGCCGACATTATTGATGAAAAACAGCAGACTCGCCTCTGAACGGCGCAGACGCGAATACTCCTTGAGCACCGTCTGCTGCACGCGCGCATCGAGCATCGGCTCATCCTGATACGCAGCGCGGATATGCTGCAGGATTTCCTCCTGAGCGCCGCCCTTGACGATGTAATCCACCGCGCCCGCAGCCATGGACATGAGGATCATGTTTTCCGTTTCATGGGCAGTCAGAAAGATGATCCGCGCCTGCGGCTTTTCCTTTGAAATGATCTCCGCCGCACAGATACCGGCCGTGGCATGCTCCATCTCGATATCCACCAGCGCCACGTCAAAATCCTTCTCCCGAGCCAAAGCCACGAGCGCCGCGCCGGAGGCCGCTTCGCCCACAACCTCCATATCCGCCTGTGCATTGATCGTCTCGCACAGGTCCTCCCGCAGCAGATCAAAATCCTCCGCGACGATCAGATGAATCGGCATGTCAGCACACCTTTCTTTTTTACTTGCCCAGGATCGCAAACATACTGCGCTTATACGCCTCCACGCCCTCCTGATCGAACGGATTGACGCCAAGCAGCTGGCCGCTCACCGCGCAGGCCGCCATGAACATGTAGTAAAGCTGACCCATCGCATACTCATCCACGCGCTCCACCGTCAGCACCGCGCAGGGCACGCCGCCTTCGCTGTGCGCCGCAATCGTCGCGCGCTGCGCGGCGTCGTTGATGAACGTAAAATCCCGTCCATCCAGATAATCAAAACCGTCGCGCGCAGCTTTGTCTTCGGGCACAGGCACGCAGCCGCCGTCATTCCTGACGCAAATGAACGTTTCCAGCATCCGCCTCGGTCCCGCCTGCACATACTGTCCGATGGAGTGCAGGTCCTCGGAATAGATGCTGTATGCCGGGAAGATGCCCTTGCCGTCCTTGCCCTCGCTCTCGCCGAAGAGCTGACGCCACCAGCGCGCCAGCCGCTCAAAGCGCGGCTCAAAGCTCACCAGCATCTCTGTATCAAATCCCGCGCTGCCCAGCGCATTGCGCCATGCCGCATAGGCAAACGCCGGATTGTTTTCTTCTTCAAGGATGCGCCTTTGCATGTCCATGCCGCCGCGAAGATACGCATCCACGTCAAGCCCGGCAGCCGCAATCGGCAGCAGACCCACTACGGTAAACGCCGTATAGCGGCCGCCGATGGGTACCGGGAACGGCAGAAACAGATGACCGCGCTCCTTCGCCATCTCATGCAGGCGGCTCCCCACCGTTCCGGTGAGGACAACGCGGCGCGCCATTTCCTTCTCGTCATAGCGCTGCTCCATATAGCGGCGCAGCACGCGGTAATGAGAGCCAGGTTCCAGCGTTTCAAAATTCTTGGCGATCACATGCATCACCACGCTGCGTCCCTCAAGGCGCTCCAGCGTCCTCTGCAGTTCATACGCAGACAGTGTGTTTCCCGCCCAGACGACGTCCATACCGCGCGCGCCCAGCGCATCGATCACACCGCGCGCCGCCTGATTGCTGCCGCCCACGCCGACGACCACCAGCGTATCGGCAATCTCGCGCCACTCCTTCGCCTTCTCCTTGACTGCATCGAGATATCCTTCGGTCGCCGTCATACAGTCCAGCCAGCCCGTCACGCCGTCGTACCTGACAGGCAGGCCGGCATAGAGCGCTCTGCACTGCTTTTCGAGTGCCGCCGTATCGGCCTGAGGGCCGAAGCATTCCATCTTCATCTGCATGTGATTTCCTCCCTGTGCGGCTCACCTGCCGCCGTCATAGCGCGGAAGCTGTATGATGAAGCTGCTTCCCCTGCCAATACTGCTCTCAAGGCGCAGCACGCCCAGATGGCTTCTGACGATCGCGCGAACATAATACAAGCCCATTCCCCAGTTGGTATTGGTGTTTTTGCTCGAATAAAACGGATCGAAGATCTGCATGCGCTGCGACGCGGAAATGCCGTCGCCGCAATCGGTCACATCGATCACCGTCCACATTCTTTCCTGACGGCAGCAGATCCGGATCGGCTTGTCCTCCCTGCCTGCCGCCATATGCGCCTCCCAGCCGTTGGTCAGCAGATTGTAAATCGCCTCCGCCATATGAACCCTGTCGCAGAGAATCTGCACGCCTTCACAGCCGCTGATCTCCAGGCTTGCCGCAGGATACTTGCGCGCAAAACGTTCCTTTGCCGCCAGACAAACCGATTCCAACGCATGGGGAACGAGCGTGATGCTGTTTTTCTTCACACTCTGATACAGCTCCTCCATGCGAAGAAGCATCGCTTCGTTGGATTGAGAAAGGCTTCTTTGATAATCCTGCACACGGCCAAGGTCCGGGCTCTCCTTTTTGAGCTCCGCATCCAGCCGCCGCAGCAGAATCCTGTTGGCCAGCAGCTGATTTTTGACCGAATGGACAAACACGCTGACGCCCTTGCTGGCCGCATCAAACTTGCGCTGAATGGCAACGTCTTCATGCTCCTGGCGAAAGTTCTCCTGCGCATAGAGCATCAGCGAACGGAAACCCAGCGCAAAGCAGATCAGAACTACTGCAAACACCAGCATGTAGTTGCCGAGATTCAGCGCCGGATTCAGATACCACAGACCCTGTACGGCGCCCATGTATTCGTTGCGGTAAAAGAGATAGACCTGCGCCGGATCCTGCGGGTAATACACCGCATAGAGCAGAGACAGGCTGATGACCATCGTGCACTTGCGCCTGAATTCCCTGCGGTAAAACGGAATGCCGATCTGCCGGTATTCATGCAGAAGTAGCGCCAGCGCTGACAGCAGATACAGGGCAATCCACACCAGCGTCGTTTTGACGAGGATAATCAGCATCATGCGATGCCATGCAATCAGCGTTTCAAAGACGGGCGGCAGGTAGATGATCAGCGTCAGCACGGGCAGTATGCAGGCCAGCGGCCTGAGCGCCCTGCGCCGGCATATCCTCGGATCGTAGGAATACTGCAGCGCCAGCAGTACGAGGATGAGAGGAAACAGATACCGCCCCACTGCCATCGCATAGCCCAGCTGCTTGAGGCTCAGCAGCAGATACTGCAGATTGTGGCGGATTGCCTTTGTACCAAAGAGCATGATCTGCATGTCCTGCCCGATACCGCCCTTTTTGGCGATATAAATCAGCACCGTCATCCAGTGAAGCGCAAGCGCGAGGGTCATCGCCAGAATCAAGCCGGTCTCCCGGCTGCGCTTGCTTGAAAAGAGAACAAGGGAGAGCAGCACAAGCAGGCTGATCACCAGGATTGCCAATGGTTTCCCTCCCTTTCTCTCCCGACAAGACAAGCAGCCCGGCTTTGCGGGCCAGGCTGCTTGCAAATGCTTTTGAATTCAGGACCTGGCGCGGGAGAATTACTTGCCCGCCTCGACCATGTTGTCGAAGAGGACGTAATCGCTCACCGGAACCTCAGCGGCAACCGCGCCGGAGGCGATGAAGGAGTCCTGCTGAACCTTGTAGTAGCCCTCGATGGTGCCGTCCGCAACAGCGGCCAGAACCTCGGCGCTGCTCGGCCAGGCGGCGTCGCCAGTCTGCGCAGCAGCGGTGGCCTCATCGGTGGCGCACTGCTGAGCAACCCACTTGGCAACCTGCTCAAAGTTCTCCGGCTTGGAGCCGAAGTCCATCGCCTTGTACAGCGCGCGGGTGAACTTGAGGACGGTCTCGGCGTTCTTCTCATAGTAGCCGTTCAGGACGATCCAGGAAGCCGGGGACACGCTGCGATGCGCGAAGGTCTTGTTGGAGCACAGGGAGATCACGTCGCCCGCGCTCGCATTGATGATGGTGGTGGTGGACGGAGACCAGCAGGCGCAGGCGTCGATGGAGCCGGACATCATGGCGGTCACCAGCGCGGAAGCGTCCATCTCATAGGCCTCGATGTCGCTCCACTGCATGCCGGCTTCTTCAAGGGCATACTTGAGGATCATCTCGGAAGAGGTGCCGGAGGAGTAGCCAACCTTCTTGCCCTTCAGGTCAGCGATGGTCTCGATACCGGCCTTCTTGCTGGCCAGCACGTGATCGGCGTCGCCAATCTGGGAGAAGCAGAAGATCTTCGCACGGCCGTTGATGCACAGCTTGTGCGCGCCCGGTCCGATGTAGCCCATATCGATAGAGCCGGATTCCATAGCGGCGATGATGGTCGGGCCGTCGGCAAACTCGACGAGCTGAACGTCAAGGCCTTCCTCAGCGAAGTATCCCTGATTGATGCCGGTCACAACGCTCCAGAGGCTGGCGTAGTTGGGCATGTAAGCGATGTTGAGCTTGGTGTTGGCCACAGCGGCGCCCGCCATGCACACAAGCATCAGAACGAGAACGAGAGAGAGCAGCTTTTTCATGGTGTGTTCCTCCATTTTATTTTTTAAGCGGACACGCGCCGCCTAAATTCGCGGTTTACTTCCTGACCTCAAGGTACTCCTGATAGACCTGACCCCAGATTTCATTCTTAAGCTGGATGAACTCAGGCGTCATCTTGGTCTCCTGCGTACGCGGATACGGAATATTGATATCCACGATGCGCTTGATGCGGCCCGGGCGCGCGCTCATGATGATGACCTTCTGCGCCAGAATGATCGCCTCGTCGACGTCATGGGTGATGAAGAAGCAGGTTTTCTTCTTCTTCTGCCAGGTTTCAAGCAATTCGGTCTGCAGCTGGGTACGGGTCTGCGCGTCCAGCGCGCCGAACGGCTCGTCCATCAGCAGCACCTGCGGCTCCGCCGCATACGCGCGGGCGATGGCCACGCGCTGCTTCATGCCGCCGGAAAGCTCCTTCGGATAGTGATCGGCGAACTTCGCCAGATCGACCATCTCCAGATACTTCATGGCCTCGGCTTCAGCCTCTTTGCCCTTAACGCCGCGCATTTCCAGCGCGAACATGACGTTCTTCTTGACGGTCAGCCACGGGAAGAGCGCATACTGCTGGAAGACCACGCCGCGCTCGGTGCCCGTGCCGGTCACTTCCTTGCCATTGCAGTAGACCTTGCCCTCGGTCGGCTCAAGCAGGCCGGCGATGATGTTGAGCAGGGTCGACTTGCCGCAGCCGGACGGGCCGACCACGCAGATAAACTCGTTGTCATGAATGTCAAGGTCAACGCCGTTGAGAGCGACCATTTCGCCGTTGCGGCCATTGAACACCTTGCGCACGCCGTCAATACGGATGCACACATTTTCCTTGTTCATCAGATCTCGCGCTTCTCCTGCCACGACGTGAGCCTCCTTTCAGCGGTCTTAATGAGCTTTTCGATGGTAATGCCGAGGATACCGATAATGATGATGTACAGCAGCATCGGCGCCGGCTCAAAGCTGTTGTTCAGGCTGCGGATACGCATGCCCAGGCCGGCAGTCGCACCGGTGGACTCTGCGGCGATCAGCGTGGTCAGCGCGACAGACGCGCCCAGACGAATCGCGGTAAGGATGAAGGGCAGCGTCGCCGGAGCGATGACGCGGACGAAAATGTCCTTATCCGTCGCGCCCAGCACGCGCGCGGCCTTGATGAGCGTCTCGTCTACGTTGATGACGCCCTGATAGATCGTCACGCACATGGTCAGGAAGCAGGCGATGGTGATGACGATGATCTGCGGCTTGCGGCCAACGCCGGCAGCGATAACGATCAGCGGAACATACGCCAGCGGCGGGATGTTGCGGATGAACTGGATCCACGGCTCGATGATGAAGCGCACCGGCTTATACCACGCCATCAGGATGGCGACCGGCAGAGCGATCACAAAGCCCAGCACATAGCCGGAGAATACGGAGATGAGGCTGGAAGAGATGTCCTTCCAGAGCACGCCGCGGGTAATCATCGTGGAGATGCTGCCCAGAACCTTGAACATGTTGGGGAAGGCGCGCGATGTTGCCGGGATGATGGAGAGCACCCACCACAGCAGCAAAGCCGCGAGGAAGGAAAGCAGCAGCCAGACCTTGCCGGGGATCCGGTCGGCCAGCCCGCTCTTCGAGTTGCGCTTGTCCATAGACTTTCTCCTTTTCACTCATAAAAAGCTACAGAAATTGGGGGATATGATTGTCGTTGTCTCCTATTATACCTCACACATTGAACAAAAGGAAGTATGATTTTTCATCATCCTGTGTAAATCGTTTATTTGAAGCTTATCATCTTCGGCAGCTCTCCGCCCAGCAGCGGCCTGCACCAATTGACAAACGCCTCCGTCACGCCGTTGCCGCGTTCGTTGATATAGCTGTCGGGCATTTTCTTTTCATGGAGCATCACATCGTGCACATCAATCAGTTCCGTGCGCACGCGGTACGCCTCGCCTTCCTCGCGCATCAGCGCGACCATCTTGCCGCTTTCGCCCGCCACGCAGGCACGCACTGCTTCGCGGCCCACGGCGATAGCCTCATGCTGATCCACAGGCGACACATGCAGCATGGACGCGCGGCCGATCAGGCCCGGCTTTTCGCTTCTGGCCTTGTAGCCCAGGCGCTTGATCACCAGCATCGCCAGATGCGCGGATACATCGCCGAAGTACGTCGAGCGGCCGGAGCGGAATACCGGCGGCACAATATTCTTTCCGTCCTTGTCCGTCAGGCCCTCGCTGCACACCACAACAACGCCGCGCTTCTTTTCAAGCACAGCCTTGACGTCCTCAATGTAGCGCTCCTCGTCAAACGGGCGCTCCGGCAGGTAGATCAGATCCGGACCGTCCACGCCGCAGTCCCGCGCCAGCGCGGAAGCCGCCGTGATCCATCCCGCATTTCTGCCGCACGCCTCAATCACAACCACGTGAATCGGAAGCCCCTGAACGTCCGCGCAGACCTCCGCCACACTCTGGGCGATATACCGGGCAGCACTGGCAAAGCCCGGCGCATGATCCGTGACGGCGATGTCATTGTCCATCGTCTTGGGAATACCCATCACACGGATGTCCGTACCCGCGCACGCCTGACAGATCTTGCCGCAGGTATCCATCGTTCCGTTGCCGCCATTCATGAGCACATACTTGATGCCGAAGCGCTCAAACACCGGCAGCATCGCCTCATAATGCTCCTTCTCCAGCTCGTCGCGGCTCGTCCCGATGGCGCTGCCCGGCGTGTGCAGCAGCAATTCCAGCTGCTGCTGCCCCACATCGGTGATGTCCTTGAGATTGCCCGCAAGCAGGCCGCCCGTTCCGCCGATGGCCGCATAGATGCGATCCACCTGCGCCTCTTCCTTCGCCTGACAGATCGCTCCGTAAAGCGATGCATTGATGACGGCAGTCGGTCCGCCGCCATGAACCAGAAGCAGATTACCAGCCATATGTACCTCCCCGTTTCATGAACGTATTGTTATATATATCATTATAATCTCCAGCCGTACAAATGAAAAGGATGGTCTTTTTTCATCCCTGCGCATGACCGCGGGCAGACAGCAGCACCTGCGCGCTGCCGCTGAGCACATATTCCCCTATTCCCGCGGGCACAAACGCGCTGGCGCCCCTGTCAAGCGTCAGCCGTTCTCCGCCGAATGTGATCCCGCAGGAACCGCTCACGCAAAGAAGCGCGTGAAAGCTTCTGCCGTCAGCATGCAGCGGCATATCGCCTTCCACGTTCAGCATGCTGACGGAAAACCATTCGCAGTCCGCCAGCATGATTCTTGTGCCGCCCCGGACGACCTCTTCTTCCCGTTCGCCCATATGACGCTGCGGCGCCGGCTGCAGCCTGGCTACTTCCAGCCCCTTGTCGATGTGCATTTCCCTCGGCTTGCCATCCGGGCCAAGGTAACCAAAGTCATACAGCCGATAGGTGATATCGCTGTTTTGCTGAACCTCAGCGACGACCAGTCCCTCCCCGATGGCATGCACCACGCCGGACGGAATGAAGAAGGCGTCTCCCGCGCGCACTTCAAAAAAGGCCAGCAAATCACACAGCGTGCCCGCCTCAATGGCGTCGCGCACCTGCTTTTCGCTCGTATTTTCTTTAAAGCCGTAATACACGCCCGCGCCAGGCTCAGCATCGAGCACGACCCACATCTCCGTCTTTCCCTGACTGCCTTCCATCCGCCACGCATAGGCGTCGTCGGGATGCACCTGAAGAGCCAGCGTCCGTTTCGCGTCAATCAGCTTGATCAGCAGCGGAAACGCTTCTCCCTCCAGCGCATCCTCATGCATCCGCTTCGGCTCCTCCAGCAGATAATCGCGCAGCGTTCTGCCCTGATCAGGCCCCGATGCAATCACCGACAGCCAGCCCTCATGACAGCTGACCTCCCAGCTCTCCGCCAGCGGCCTGACGTCCGTCTCCTTGCCAAAGTCGCGAAGCAGGCGCTCTCCGCCCCACGGATACGCCCGGAAAGCCGGTTTAAGCAGCATAGGACAAATCTCTGTTTTTCTCATTGTTCTTTCTCCGCAGCGAGACAACGGTCAGCAAAACCATCATTGCATATCCACGCCGCGCGCCATGCATACCGCCGTATCACCGGCGCATGATCCGCAGCATATGGATCAGAATCGGGCTATATATGTTTTATTATAACGCTTTTCTTCGCATTCGTAAACAGACGGAACATGGACTCAAGCGTTTTGCCGCCCTGCACTTTCTCCCATATAAACACTGCATCCGCCTTCCGCTTTTCAAACATCCGCAGGAACAGCGCAATCCGCTTCTTCCTCACTTCCCGACAGCAAAGATCCTCGTTAAGCGCCAGCAGGGTTCTGACCTCCGGCAACGCTTGACGCGGCAGAATAGCGGCAGCCATGAGATAAAAAAGCGGGCAAGCCCGCATCAGCTCCCCCTGCCCCCTCAATCATGAGGGGGGTATTTTCTTGCCAGCTTTTGCTGTACAATGTTGCTATGAACATCTTGCAGCAAATCTTTTCAGACCACTACGAAGAAATCAAGTACACCCTTAAGATTCGCCCTGTTGTTCTCGAAAGCATCGAAAAGATGATTCATTGCGGAGATCCTGCTTACGGCGGAGCTATGTACGGGTGTCCTTCTTGTGGTGCGCTCAAATTTGTTCCTTTTCGCTGCAAAAGTCGTTTTTGCCCTTCCTGTGGAAATCTCTACTCCATTCAGCGCACTACTTCTATGTCTTTCAAAATCATCCAGTGTGTTCACAGGCACTGCGTCTTCACCATCCCCGAAGAGCTTCGCATCTTCTTCCGCAGAGACCGTTCTTTGCTCAACTGCCTTTTCCATTCCGTCCGGGACGTTATTCTTCGTATGTTCCGCAAACTCAATAAATCTGAGCGTTT
>JAFQIF010000191.1 GCA_017397695.1 Clostridia bacterium | reverse complement strand
CTCCCCATGATGCGTAGCGGCATATGAGGCGTCGCGATGATATGAGCGATCAACGTATTTCATAAACCTTGCTTTGGCAGGCAGGGCGCGATAAGGCACATGGGAATAATGAGACTTCCACACGGCCTCTCAAGGACTGGAGGGGAACCCTGCTGTGTGCGGGAAACGGCACAGTGGAGCTATGACGGCTGGCCAGAGCCGGTCTGCAACGTTCTTTTATAATTTGAGAGAAAACAGTAAATAATGGATTGTAAATATTTTCAGGATTAAGCGAGGTGGATTCTGTGAGGCCATATGGTTGGGAAGAGGATACGGAGAAGATCTGGTTATCTTGTTTTAATCGGTGTCTTCTTTCCTCTGGGGTCATTACACAGGATGAGTATCGAAAGGTGGAGGAAGAAATTGCCAGGGCAGTATCCTTGAGCTCGAGAAAACAGTTCGGTATAATGAATAAGTCATAATGAAACGAAGGGGCGTGTAAAATTGAACGCTTATCAGATCACAGATATGCTCAGAACGACAAGAATAACGAGCATACCCCTCCGTGTCGCGGCTTATTCTCGCGTATCTACGGATTCAATAGAACAGAAGACGTCAATTGTCAACCAGAAAGAAAGCCACAGAGAGTTTATCAGCGAACATCCGGCGTGGACATATGCCGGAGAATATATCGACGAAGGTATCTCTGGTTTGTCTGTGAAAAAGCGTGATGAGTTTAATCGAATGATCAGGGATGCCAAGGAGGGCAAGTTTGATCTGATTATCACTAAGTCTGTGACGCGCTTTGCGCGAAATACACTTGATAGCCTGAAGTTCACCCGCGAGCTGAAAGCCTGCGGCGTGGGCGTGTGGTTCCTGACGGACAATATTTTGACGTTTGACAGCGACAGTGAATTACGCCTGTCGATCATGTCCACGATTGCGCAGGAGGAGTCCGTCAAAAAGTCGGAGGCTGTTCGCGCAGGTCTACAGCAGGCAATTAAGCGTGGTACGGTGTTTGGCTTTGACAACATGTGGGGCTATCGTAAAAAGAATGGAAAGCTGGTTATAGATGAGAAAGAAGCGCCGATTGTGCGGACGATTTATGAGATGTATGCTACAGATCGTTACAGCATGAATCAGATCGAGCAGGTGCTTTTTGATCAGGGCTATCGTAACCGAAAGGGCAACAGAATCAACCATGTGACGATGTCTAAGATCATCCAGAATCCCAAGTATAAGGGATACTTTGTTGGGCGCAAGGTGCGGACGGTGGATCTGTTCAACAAAAAGTTTGTGATGCTGCCCGAGGAGGATTGGATCATCAGAAAGGATGAGGAAACCGTTCCGCCGATCGTCAGTGAGGAATTGTGGGATCGGGCCAATGAAGTTCTTGCACGCAGGAGCAAAGACGTAAAGAACCGCCAGAATCTGTGTACGCATCCCAATCTGATGACCGGCAAGATGTTCTGCGCGCATTGCGGCAGACCGTATCATCGCAAAGCATCCGGAGACAAGCGGGGGAACAGCGCAAATTCCGCGTGGGTCTGCTCGGGCAAGATTAAAAACGGGGCCAAGAGTTGCCCATCGCGGTATATCTACGAGGACGAGCTTCGCGAGATGCTCTTTGCGTTGTTTCAGGAGACGCAATTCGACGTGGATGCGTATATGCAGAAATACGTGGAGATTTTCTCGCAGACGCTCGACAGGGACGAAACAGCGCAGAGACGTTTTGAGGTGGCGGCCGAAATTGAAGAGATTAAGAAGCGTAAGACAAAACTACTTGGCTATAATGTTTCCGGCCAGATCACGGATGATGAATTTATTGAAATGAAAGATGCACTGACCAAGGCGCAGAAGGAGAAAGAAGAGGAGCTGAACCAGCTGGAGGAAGTGCTTTTCTCGAAAAAGAAAATAGAGGACCGGCTTTCAGAGGTGCGTCGGGCACTTGAGAAGATGAAGTATATTAAATCCGGCGATATGATCGACGAAGTGTTCGTGCGAAACTACATCGACCGGATTGACATTGAAATGGACGGCAAAATGCCGAAGCTCTCCATCCGCCTGAAGACGGGGAAGGCGGTGGACAAAGCGCTTTGCGACCTTCGCCCAGGTAACAGGATGTTGGTCATGTAGCCGCCGATATAGCCGGCCTGGCGGGAAGGCAGATCGCCATTGTAACCCTGCTTAAGATTGATACCCAGTTCAGACGCAATTTCGTACTTCATCTGGTTGAGCGCGCCTTTGGCTTCCGGCACAACGGTGCGGTTGGAGCGGCCGGAGCTGTTCTGGTTCTGCGTTCCAACATTCTGCCCCATGGCCGGGTTCTGCGTACCAACATTCTGCTGGTTGCCGGCGCCCATATTCATGCCCTGATTGGCGTTCTGGTTCTGATACATAGGAAGAAATCCCCTTTCATGTTGGCTGTTTGATTACGGGTCAGAAGCCCTGGCCGGCCATCTGCTGCTCGGCCTGCTGGATGAGCCGCTTGACCATGTAGCCGCCGACGTAGCCTGCCTCGCGGGAGGTCAGATCGCCGTTGTAGCCCTGCTTCAGGTTAACGCCCAGTTCGCGCGCGATCTCGTATTTCATGTTGTCGAGTGCGGCGCGCGCCTGCGGCACGCTTACCTGGTTGCTGGAAGAGTTGCTCGCCATGTCTTTTCACCTCCAATCGGTTCGAGACTATTGTGGCCTGCGGCTGACTTCATATCCTGACAATATTCGTCACGGTTTCCATGCGGCAACTGGGTTCTTTTTGGTTTTCAACATGGATGAATCCGTTTTTGCGTCTTTTCAATTCTGCCCGGATGGTGTATAATCGATCATGATGATTTTTAATTTTCAGGAGGAATCTTTTTATGGCTAGAGGCGGTTTTCCCGGCATTCCGGGCGGCAATATGCAGCAGCTCATGCGTAAGGCGCAAAAAATGCAGCAGATGATGGTGCAGAAGCAGGAAGAACTCGACGCCCGTGAGTACGAAGGCACGGCTGGCGGCGGTGCGGTTGCCTGCAAGATCAGCGGCAAGCGTCAGCTGCTTTCTCTGACCATTCAGCCCGACGCGGTTGATCCGGATGATGTCGAAATGCTCCAGGATATGATCGTCGCTGCGGTCAACGATGCGCTTAAAAAGGGCGAAGAGACCCGCGAGGCCGAGATGAATAAGATCGGCGGCGGTATGGGCGGCATGTTCTGATCATGGCAACACAGATTGAACCCATCGCCAGAATGGCGCAGCAGCTTTCCCGTCTGCCGGGTATCGGCGCGAAGTCTGCGCTTCGTTTGGCGTATCACATCGTTTCTCTGCCCGAAGATCAGGTACATGAGCTGGCTGCCGCAATCTGGCAGGGGCGCAAGGCCGTCAAGTATTGCTCGCTGTGCGGCAATTATACGGTTGAGGATCCGTGCCCGATCTGCTCGGATGAGAGACGCCGGAATGGCGTGCTGTGCGTCGTGCGAGATCCGCGTGATGTGGCGGCAATGGAGCGCATGCGCGATTTTAAGGGAACCTACCATGTGCTCCATGGCACAATTTCGCCGATGGAAGGTATCGGCCCGGAGGATATCCGGATTCGTGAGCTGCTTGCACGCGTAGGCAGCGAAGATATCAAGGAGGTCATTCTGGCGACCAATCCCGATATCGAGGGCGAGGCGACAGCCAGTTATATTGCGCGCCTGCTCAAGCCTATGGGTATTCTTGTTACGCGTATTGCGCACGGTCTGCCTGTGGGCGGCGATCTGGAATACACCGACGAGGTGACGCTTGCGAAGGCAATCGAAGGCCGCCGCGAGATGTGAGCAGGACTGGCGAAAAGGTGTTTTGTAGGGGAGAGGCTCTGCTTCTCCCCTTAGCAAAGCGATTGGTGACAATGCAGAACGCGTTTCTGAATTTTTGAAAAAAGTGTTGACAATTGTCGCAAGACGATGTATAATATTTTTCGTTGATGAGCGATGCGGTAGTAGCTCAGTGGTAGAGTGCCACCTTGCCAAGGTGGATGTCGCGAGTCCGAATCTCGTCTACCGCTCCAACAGACCAGTGATTGAAAAGTCACTGGTCTTTTTGTGTGTCAGGGAATTGCACACGGATATCATACCTGTTATAATCGAGACAAATCCATGTATGAAGGAGAAGGGGTCATGAAAGAGCAAGTCTTCAATCCTTATCTGCCCAGCTGGGAGTATATTCCCGATGGCGAGCCCCGCGTCTTTGGCGACAGGCTGTATGTCTACGGCAGCCATGATTGCTTCAATGGCGATGTGTATTGCCAGAATGACTACGTCTGCTGGTCCGCGCCAGAGAATGATCTTTCCGACTGGCGCTACGAGGGCGTGATCTTCCGTAAGCAGCAGGATCCCCGTAATCCGGACGGTGCGCATGCGCTATGGGCGCCCGATGTATGCCAGGGCAACGATGGGAAGTACTATCTCTACTATTGCCTGGACTTCCTCAAGGAGATTGGCGTTGCGGTTGCGGATACGCCCGTGGGTCCGTTTGAATTCCTTGATTTTGTCCGCCATCCCAATGGCGATATTCTTGGCGCGCAGCCGGATGAGATTCGCCAGTTTGATCCTGGTATCTTTATTGACGACGACAAGCGTATCTATCTCTTTTCCGGAAATAGCCCCCGCTATAAGCAGACGCCCACCGACAAGGACAGCCTTAAAATGGAGCTGGAGCAGGATATGATTACCGTCAAGGATGGCCCGTATCATAATCTGCCCATCATCAATGATGCCGACGGCACCGAATATGAGGCGCATCCCTTCTTCGAGGCCAGTTCCATCCGCAAGATTAACGGCAAATACTATTTCATCTATTCTTCTACATGGATGCATGAATTGTGCTGGGCTGTGGCGGATAGCCCGTTGGGCGAGTATCACTTTGGCGGCGTGCTGGTGTCCAATGCGGATATCGGTGTAAACGGCAATACCGAGGCGCTCAACTATCGCGGCAACACGCATGGTTCTGTTGCACTGGTGGGCGGCAAGTGGTATGTGTTTTATCATCGCCAGACCAACCGGCACTTCTTTTCCCGCCAGGCGTGTGCGGAGGAGATATACTTCGACGGTGAGCGCTTCCATCAGGCGGAGATCACCTCCTGCGGCCTCAACGGCGGTCCGCTTCGGGATGCCGGCACGTATGAAGCTCGTATTGCCTGCCATCTCTATTCCAAGAATGGTACCACCGAAAGTTTGCCGGATCAGCAGGATGCGCGTCATCCCGCCTTTACCCAGGAAGGGGAAGACCGCATGGATAATCCCAACCAGTATATCAGCAATATGGTGGACGGCGCGACCGCGGGCTATCGGTACTTTCATTTTGCCTCTGCTAAGACGATTGGTGTGGAGATTCGAGGCACCGCTGCGGGCACGTTTGTCGTGCGGGATGACCGTCAGGGCGATGTAGTCGCCAGGATTCCCGTGGCGCCGTGCAGGGAATGGACGGCGTATTGCGCACCGCTGAACATTGGCAGCGGTAAGAAAGCGTTGTATTTTACTTATGAGGGCGAAGGCGCAGCAGATTTTATCCGCTTCAGCTTTGAAGCCTGACGGGCGCATTATTCTGATGAGGTCCGATCTCAGGTTGTTGATTGAATTGCATAGCGAAATCCCATGTTTTGTGCTCAGAACATGGGATTCGTTTTGCCGCAGAATCGGTTGCTTTTCGCTATACCCGAAGCTGCATTTGCATAGCCGGAATTTTCGCTGCCGCAATATGCATATCGGAAACATTATTTGGGTGAAAAACAGGAATAACCTTGCATTATTTACGGACAAACAGTATAATGTGTTGAATTAAAATACAAGATGTTATTGGAGCGTTGCGCATGCATAAAGAAAAAAAGGGATTTGCCGTTCCGCACGTATATGTGATCCTGCTGGGGCTGATTCTCCTGTGCAGCCTTTTGAGCTATATTGTTCCTGCCGGTCAGTATGATATGATGACCGTTTCCGGCCGTGAAGTGGTGGATGCTGCAACCTTTCATACTGTGGATTCGACGCCGGTTACGCTCATGCAGATGCTTTCCGCTGTGCCCAGGGGCATGACGCAGTCCGCGCAGATTATCTTTTTTATCTTTATCGTCGGCAGCGTGTTTGCCATTGTCGAGAAGACTGGCGCTATCGAGGCGGGTATCGGCAGGGTATGTCAGCTGCTGGGCGGCAAAACGCTGCTTCTGCTGCCGGTGATCATATTGCTGTTCTCGATGGGCGGTGCGGTGTTCGGCATGTCCGAAGAGACGATTCCGTTCATTCCGATCTTTGTTTCGCTGTGTATCGCCATGGGGTATGACTCGCTGACCGGTGCTGCTATTGTCTTCTGCGGCGCGGGGGCGGGCTATGCCGGTGCGTTCATGAATCCGTTCACCATGCAGGTGGCGCAGGGCATTGCTGGTCTGCCGATTCTCTCGGGTATGGGGTATCGCATCGTCATGTATGCCGTCTATCTGGTGCTGACGAGCGCGTTCATCATGTGGTATGCCTGCCGGGTAAAGAAGAATCCGGAGAGATCGCCGATGTATGAAGCCGATCTGCTTCGGGATGATATCGTCGATCTGAATAACCTGAAGCCCTTTGGCGGTCGGGAAAAGGCGATTCTGTACGTGTTCGCGGTGTCGATTATGCTGCTGGTTTACGGCGTTATCCGCTGGGGCTGGTATATGGATGAGATTTCTGCGCTGTTTATCGGTATGGCGATTGTTGTGGCTGTGGTCGCGCGGATGACGCCCAATGCATTTGCCGTAACCTTTGGCGAGGGCATGGCAGGCATTGCTTCCGGTGCGCTGGTCGTGGGCTTTGCCCGCGGCCTGCTGGTGGTGCTTACCGATGGCAATATCCTGCATACCATCCTGCATGCCGCCGCTACGGTGCTGGAGAGTCTGCCGTCCATGATTTCTGCACTGGGCATGTATGTATTCCAGTGCCTGCTCAACTTTCTGGTTCCTTCCGGCTCGGGGCAGGCAGCGGTATCTATTCCAATTATGGCGCCGCTTGGCGATCTTGTCGGCGTCACCCGCCAGACGGCCTGCATCGCTTTTCAGCTTGGCGACGCGATTTCCAATATCTTTACGCCGACGTCGGGATTCTTCATGGCGGGTCTCGCGCTGGCGAAGATCCCGTGGACCAAATGGGCGAAATGGATTCTGCCGCTCATCGGTATGCAGTATGCGCTTGGCGCGGTCTTTGTGGGCGTTGCGCATCTCATCGGCCTCGGTCCGTTCTGATTGCAGCATGAGGCTTGATGCATGATCAAGACCGTCAGAAAACCGTCTGTCTCTTTTTATTGCCGGGTATGCTTTGTGTTTGCCATGGCATCCCCGGCGTGATATACTATACAAAGAGGCAGGTGGGAAATCGCCTCTGCCGTGAAGCATCTTGGGAGATGAGTTCGTGAAAACCTATCGCATTTTTATTATCAATCCGGGTTCGACGTCCACAAAGCTCTCGCTGTTTGAAAATGAGACCTGCTTGTTTACGGAGGATACGTTCCATGATTCCTCTGTTTTGCTGACCTTTCCTACGATCAATGACCAGTTGGATTACCGTATGGAGGTCGTGGAGCGCTTCCTCAGCGAGCGCGGAATCGATCTGCATGGTGTGGATGCAATCGTTGGCCGCGGAGGATCAAGCTATTCGGTCTGCGGCGGCGTGTATCATATCGATGATGCGCTTATTCGCGATACCAGAGCGTGTAAGGGCGGCTTGTATCATGCCTCCATGCTCGGTGTGCAGATGGCCAAGGCGATGCACGACAAGTATGGCGGCATGCTGTTGATGATGGATCCCACGGTTGTCGACGAGCTCAGCGATCTGGCTAGGGTTACCGGTGTTCGAGGCGTATATCGCAAGGCGGCGTCCCATGCGCTCAATCTCAAGGAGACGGCGCGCCGTCATGCGCGCAGCATTGGCAAGTGCTATGAGGAATGCAGCCTGATCGTCTGCCATATTGACGGCGGCATATCGGTTACGGCGCATCATCATGGCCGCATGATCGATGCCGTGGATGCCAGCGGCGGCGAAGGCCCGTTCACGCCCACACGCATGGGCTCTATGGCGATTACGGATATCATCGACGCGATGAAGAACGTTTCTCAGCAGGAACTCAAGGCTCTATGCTCCCAGGCGGGCGGCTTTACCAGCCATTTTGGTACGTCCAATTCCGATGTGGTGCATGACATGGTGGATCGCGGCGATACGCGTGCAGTGCGTGTGTGGCAGGCGATGATTTATCAGATCTGCAAATCTATCGGCGCTATGGCTGCCGTGCTGGAGGGCAAGGTGGACGGCATCGTACTCACCGGCGGTCTGCTTCGCTTTGACGATGTGCTCGAGGGAATTACGCGCCGCTGCAGCTGGATTGCGCCGGTATCCGCATATCCTGGCGAGTTTGAGCAGGAGGCCATGGCAGCAGGCGCTATGCGCGTGCTCACCGGCGAAGAGCAGGCGATGACCTATCCCGGAAAGCCCGTCTGGAACGGCTTTGAGGATGAGAAAGTCTGAGTCTGTATTCGAGGCATTTAAAGAAAAGAACCAAGGTGTTTTGCGCACCTTGGTTTTTCTATGCGTATGGATTTGCGACAGATTATTTCATCTTCTCTACGGTCCAAACCTTGCCGTCGGTTGCCAGGCGCAGCGTCTGGTTGGCGGTGAGCAGGCAGGGAATACCCTTTTCCTTGAGATGGAGGATGCCGTCCGTGTTGCTTTGTCCGCAGGTACAGATAGCAAGCGACGGAGATACAGCATTAAGAAAATCCTCGTTGAGTCGCTCATAGCTGTGGTGCGGATATTTGAGGATGTCTGCACGCAGCGCTTCGTGGGGTTCGTTTTCAGCCAGCAGCAGCTGTGCGGCAGCCATGATGTCGCCAGTAAAATAGATGCTGCGCTCGCCATAACGGATCATCAGCGTAACAGACTTGCTGTTTACGCGCGGAAGATGCTCTTCCAATCGCTGAAAGACAGTGATGCTTACGTCACCAAATTCGATTGCATCGCCGTTTTTAACTTGGCGGAAGGGGATTCCCATTGCATGCAGGTCCTCATAGACCTTAAAGCGCACCTCGTCGCCGGAATCGTGATCCTCTGGGAATCCGAGCAGAAACGCTCCTGCCGGGATATCCTTGAGCACGCGGTTGAATCCGCCAATGTGGTCGGCGTCTGGATGGGAGTTAAGCGCATAAGTCAACTCCGTGATGCCGAGCTTATCCAGCAGCGCTTTGGTTTCCTTCCATTGGTTGCCGGCGCAGTCGATGAGCATGGTATATTCCCCGAAGCGGATCAGCGCTGCGTCGCAGCCAAAAACCTTGGGAAAATACACCTCAAGCAGCTGTGCGTCCGATGCAAAGGCAAAGTCCGCATGATCGCCGCGCGTCTTGTTGAGGATGATCTCCTGCGCGCAAGCGCAGCAGGGGAGGATCAGCAGCAGGCAGAGCGCCAGAAATCTCTTCATTGGTTTTGCTCCCTTTTCAGGTGTTCGTGTCTGTATGGAAAACCGGCAAAAATAATTTATATATTATACGACGTGCAGGCAAAGGTTTCCTGCATCAGGTGCTCGCGCAATGCGCATGAGGCTGCAATCTTCTCCAGTTTTCTCCAATTTGGAATTTCCCGATTGAAAAAACACGGAAAAAAAGGGAATCGGCAGCAATATCCAGAACTTCTTATTCGTTGAATATACAAATGAACCGGAAAGCGCCGGCGAAAGGATGGAAAGCGAATGAAGAGATTGGTGTTGTTGGTGCTGAGCCTGGCGCTCTGCCTGAGCGCATGTGCTGCGATGGCGGATGGAAATCCTGAGTGGCTTTACAGCCGACTGAATGGATGGGTGCAGCTGGCGTCCTATGTGGGCGAGTACGACGGCTATGTCTGCGTGGATGGATTGGGCGGTGTGACGCTCGCAGATGATTATCGGGTTACGGTAATCAGCAAGAATGCAAGTGTATGGGCTGAACCGAGAACCAACAGCAAAAAGCTGGCGTCTGCTCCGCATGGCAAGAGCATGCTTTGCCGCTCGGACGACGGCGGTGAATCTCTCCTTTACGAAAAAGGCTTTTATGCTGTGGAATACAGCGGCAAGGATGGCTGGATCAACGAAGACTATGTCGTTCTCAATGATCTGACGATTACCCTGCTGGAGAGCAATGTGCCTGCGTATATAGCGCCGGATACAACTTCCAAAAAGGTCGGCTCGCTCAGTAAGCTGACGAGCTACCGCGTCATCGGTTTTTACGATGATTTCTATATTATCAATCTGCGCGACGCTGCAGCGGCGTTTATCCCCATGAGCGTCATGCACAGAGACAATACGTTTGATCGCAATTATCATGGCGGCGGCGGGATGCACCGCAGCGCTGCCACACTGGGTAAGGCAACGCTCCGTACCGGCCCTGGCAGCAGATATCCGGAAATCCGTACGCTGAAGGCAGGCACAAAGGTCACCGTTATGGATGAGATCAACGACTGGTATCTGATTTTGGACAGTGAAACGAACACCTGGGCGTTCCTCGCGCCGGATTCACTCGCGCTGTAAATGAAAAAAAGCTGCTTCCTTTGCAGAAGCAGCTTTTGCACGCACTTGAAATCACAACAACAGACACAGCATCGGCAGCGTCGCCAGAGACAGCAGCGTGGATACAAACACCAGGCATGAGGCATAGGGTGCATCGCCATCGTAGCGCGCAGCAAGGATGGCTGTTGTGGAGCCGGCCGGCATGCCGGAGATGAGCACCATTACGCCGCGCACCGTGCGGTCGATGGGCAGCAGTGAGAGCAGAAAGAATACCAGCAGCGGAAGAAGAATCAGGCGCACAAGGGTGAACCACCACATCATGCCGTCCTTCAGGTCGATATGCTCCGCCCCTGCCAGAATGCTGCCGATGACCAGCATGGACATACAGGTTGTCGAGCCGCTGGCGCCAGAAAGCGCCTTTTGCACAAAGCCGGGCAGCGCAGGATTGCCGGACAGCAGCAGCGCAAAGCCGATCAATACGGCAATGATGCACGGATGCGTCGCCAGCTTTTTCAGCACGCTTTTGCCATCCGTGTGCGTGAACAGCGATAATCCGGCGGACCACATCACCACGCGCTGAGGAATCAGCGCGACAGAGGTCAGCAGCGTGCCCATCGCGCCGAATACGCCGCCGATAATCGGAAGGCCCAGAAATCCTGCATTGGAGCAGACGGTTGCGTATCGCAGGCAGGCCAGACGGCCCTGCGGTGCGCCGCGATAGATGATCCGGCTTACCAGCAGATAGAGCAGCTGTGCTGCGCCGGCCAGCGCCAGCATCAGCGCGCAGGACGTCAGAATCTGCGCGCTCATGTCAATCTGAAACGAACAGATGATGTTGCACGGCAGGATGAAATTGATCAGCAGGTCGGAAAGGGATTTTCGTCCTGCAGGGGTGATGGTACCGACGCGGGTGAGGATGAATCCTGCAGCGACGAAGAGAAACAGCTGCAGCTGCAGCGCTGCCATGGTTTCAAACGGAGACGTATTCATTGGGCACAACCTCGCAATGACAGAGCAATATGTTCTTATTGTATCGCCGCACAAAATCGATGTCAAGCGGCGGCGAAATATACTGGATGAGGAATTGGAATGAACAGAGCAAAACGATATGCCGGAGTTTTTGTGCTGCTTGCGCTGATGTGTGCAGCCTCCTGTGCTTTGGCGGTCCAGATCAGCGTCCGGCGCGCGGACGGCGTCGGCTCAAGCGTCAATATGTGGGAGAGAAGCAGCAATAAGAAATATCTGTTTCTTCCGGCCTATATGCACGGTCAGGCGCTTGAAATCACGTACAGCGGTACGCGCAGCGTGAGCCTCGGCGATATCAGGCTGGAAAGCGGAATTGTTACAGATCAGATTGCTTCGGGTGCCAGGCTGACCATCAGCAAGGATTCCAGCCGCGTGAGCGTATTGGAGAGTGCTAATCTTCCCGCCGTGCACATCACGACTGAATCGGGCAGCCTGACACGCATCCATAAGCGAAAGGGCAATCGCGAAGCAGGGCACCTGCAGATCGTGACCGCGCAGGGTGAGGTTGTCTGCGATGCGCCGCTTGAGTATATCAAGGGGCATGGAAATGCAACGTTCATCTACGAAAAGAAACCCTATCAGATCAAACTGGAAAAGAAAGCCTCTTTTCTGGGCATGAACGAAGGCAAGAGCTATGTCCTTTTGGCCAACCAGCATGAAAACTCTCTGCTCAGAAACAGGATCACATTCGATCTTGCGCGTGCGCTGGGCCTGACATATACGCCGGAATGCGTGAGCGTGGATCTGTATATCAATGGCGAGTATCGAGGGAACTATCTGCTGTGCGACAAGGTGACGATTTCCTCCGGCAGCGTGGATATCACGGATGGGGAGGATGCCATCGAATTTGCCAATGAGGCGTTCCTTGAGCGCGGTGGAAAGCCGGAAAGCTATGGAAAGGCGGAGTACGAATCCGGCCGCTTTAAGGGAAAGCTCTGGCCCAGGGAGCCGGAGGATGTGACGGGCGGCTATCTGTTTGAGCTGGAGTATCGAGAGCGGTATGCGGATGAAACCAGCGGACTGTGTACAGAGAAGGGACAAAGCGTTGTCGTCAAAGAGCCGGAGGAGATGAGCATGGCCCAGGGTCGCTATGCGTATGAGCTGCTGGGCAGCTTTGAGCGCGCGATTTTTGCTGCTGACGGCGTCGATGGTGAAACGGGCAGACATTATACCGAAATCGCTGACTTTGATTCACTGGTGCGCAAATACATGATCGAAGAGATTTGCAAGAATTACGACGGAAACAAGAGCAGCCAGTATTTTTACAAGGATGTCGATGCAGTTAATCCGCTGCTTTATGCCGGTCCCGTCTGGGATTACGACAGCGCGTGGGGCAATTACGCGCGTGAAGGGCATATGGAGTCCGCCGAGCCGGACGGGCTGAGCATTGCGCGTCAGGGGTATGATTACTCATGGTGGCCTGCGCTGTATCGCCAGCAGGATTTCAGAGCGGAGGTTCGCCTCGTTTACGAAGGAGAGCTTCGGCCAATGCTTGAGGCGCTCATCGGCGACGGGCAGGAGGAGGGAATCTGCACACTAGACCAGTATGCCGGGGAGCTTGCCGCATCGGCGGAAATGAACTTCCTGCGTTGGCGCATATTCAATCATGATACGCGTGCCGTGAAAACGGGTGCAGATTATCCGCAGAATATTGAGTATCTGCGCCGCTGGATTCGTGCGCGCATGGCATACCTGGATACGGCGTGGTGATGCAGAGTCTGCATCATTCGACAGGAAAAGATATGTTTTAACAGAAACATCCAAGGAAGACAAGCTTTTCTTGGAGGGATTTACATTTTTTTGCCGAAAGGCGTCTTCTTTGCTTGTATCCTGCACAAAACTGTCCTATAATATTATTTATCCCTTTATGTGCTTTGGATGTTTGATTGGATGCGCATGTCTGCGCAGGAGGCGTCATGTATAAATTGCTTCTGGTTTCCGACAAGGAAGAGATCCGTACGCTGTACGAGCGCTTTTCCGAGTGGGAAAATTTGGGGTTCGAGCGACCGGTTGTGGCCGCCAATGCACAATCCGGCATAGAGCAGCTCAGCCGCAGAAGGTTTGACGCGGTTTCTTCGCTGCTCTCCATCAGCGAGGGCAAGCGGTTCTTTGCCTATCTGGCCCGCAGGCCGGAGATGCTGGGTATGGAGACCGCGCGCGACGAGGCGCGCCTCCGCCGCGAAATCAGCAGCGCCAGGCGGACGCTTTCTTCCCGAGACGCTGCTCGCCAGCTCAAGCAGGTGGACGACGTGACCCGCGCGATGCAGGGGGAGTTCTTCTGCAATCTGCTTCGCGGCGCTGCGCCGGATGCCGGACGTATCGACGAGCGTATGCGTTCGCTGAAGATGAACGTGCTGGATGCAAACAGGCCCGTGGTTATGTCTTCCTTCCGTCTGCCTCAGGGCGATTATTTTCTGGCAGAGGTTTGGCGCTATGGCCGCGAGCGTCTGGAGAATGCGCTCAAGAATATCTTTGAAAACGGCGACGAGCGTGTGTATTACGTCCTGCTGATCATCAATCCGCATCATATGCGCCTGATTGGCGTGCCTCGCGAGGAGATGACAGAGCAGGCGCTGTGCGATCATATGTCGCTGCATCTCAAGCGGTGTCAGGCCAGCCTTGAATCCTACTTCGAGCTGACGCTTGATATTAAGCGCATCGTTGGTTATCCCAGCCTGTATGCGCTTGCGCGGGAGAATGCGCTTCGCACCGCACACTGATATCATCATTTGATTCACCCGAAACCATTGGACGGTTTCGGGTGTTTTTTTGATGCGGCGCTGCATACGTTTTCCTGCGTGGGAGGGGATGCATGCGTGCACAGGAGGGTAAGAGCCAGGCATCTGGCGCTTTTGAGCGGTCTTCCGGAGGATGCGCTGTCGTCAGGCGCGCGGATTACAATGATGGGACGCGGATGCGTACTGGTAGAAGGACAGCATGGCGTGGTAGAGCTTGGCGCAAACAGAATTCGCCTTCGAACGAGCGAGGGCATATTGTGCGTATCGGGCTGTGCGCTGGCGCTCAGGGAGCTGTCCTTGGACGCAGCACTCATTTCCGGTAAACAAATCGATACGGCCTCGTATGCAAGGCCCGAACGGGAGGGATAAGCAGCTTGCTGGTGACGGTGAAGATTGAGGGCGTCAATCTGGAAAAGCTGCTTACCGCCGCGTCAGAGGCGGGCGTTGTTCTTTTGCGCGTACAGCGCTACGCGCCGCGGGTTATGCGCATGCAGGTGCGCGCAGGCGACTGGAAGACGCTTGAGGCGCTTTGTGACCGGTATGGTTGGGCGTGCGAGACGGTACGTCTGAGTTCTGCGATTCGGCTTGTGCGTTTTCTTCGGCGCAGATTCATGCTTATGCCCGCCCTGTTTCTGGGCATCCTGATGGTGGGGATCACATCGCAGATGATTCTTTGCGTGCGCATTGAGCATGCGCAGCAGAATACCGCGCAGGTGAGCAGTTTCCTGAAACAAAAAGGCGTGCGCCCTGGACGGTTGAAAGCGTCTGTCTCTCTGGATGCCTTGGAAGCGGAGCTCGCATTTGCCATGCCCGGTCTCGCTTTCTCCGGTCTGCGCTATGCAGGTAGTACGCTGATTTGTGACTGCAGGCCTGCCGTGGAAGGGGAACAGCTTGCCATCGCTGGCGACGGCGAGGATATCGTGGCGCTGCAGGCTGGCATTGTCAAGCGCATATGGGTCTCCAGCGGTACGCCTCAGGTGGTGCCGGGACAGGCCGTCCACAGAGGCCAGGTGCTTATCAGCGGCGTAGAGCGCACGCAGAAGGGAGGCTTGCGATCTGTGAAGGCAGAAGGGCAGGTTACGGCACGCGTATTCGCTGGCGGAGAAGCCCGGGCGAGCCTGAAGCAGACGCGTGTGGTGGAGACGGGCAGGCAGCGAACGCGTATAACGGTGCGAACGCCGTGGCATTCGAAGGTAATACGCGAGGCTGTGCCGTTCGCTTCACAGGCGGCGGATAGGACGATCCAGCGCGTATCATCGCTGTATCTGCCCCTGTGGCGTGAGGTGGATACCTTCGCGGAAACTGAGGTCTTTGTGGAGCAACGCGACCGCGGCGATGCAGCGTCCATGGCGCAGGGCGCAGCGGAAAGAATTGCAAAAGAACAATGTCCGGTCGGTGCGTTGATTCTTGACAAATGGGTAAATTATAGTATGATAGATAATGAGTTCGTATATGCGAGTGTGGTGCTGGAGTATGAGGCGCCCATTGCAGGTCGGGTTCAATAAGGGTAGATTACAGGAGGCATGCGCCTTTGACTCAGGAAATGAGAGAGGCCCCGCTGAGCGGGGCAATTCAGAATCTGTTTGGCGCGGGGGATGAAAACGTCCGCCTGCTTGAGCATCTGCTTGGCGTGCATATTGCGCTGCGCAGCGGTGAGATCGTTGTTGAAGGCGAAGAAGAGGAAGACGTCGATCTGGCGGAGCGTGTTCTTGGCAGTCTGGGCGCACTGTGCGCCCGCGGCGAGCGTGTGGATACTTCTCTGGTGCAGTATGCGGTGGGACTGTCACGCAAGGACGAGCTGGATCAGCTGGATACGCTCTTCAAGGAGGTCGTTGCCACCACGTTCCGCGGCCGTCCGATTCGCTGCAAGACGCTCGGTCAGCGTGATTATGTGAAAGCGATCAAGAAAAATACGCTTACGCTCGGTATCGGCCCGGCGGGTACGGGCAAGACCTATCTGGCGATGGCCATGGCGGTATCCGCGCTCAAGAGCAAAGAGGTCGAGCGCATCGTGCTTACGCGCCCTGCCGTGGAAGCGGGCGAAAAGCTGGGCTTCCTGCCCGGTGATCTTAACCAGAAGGTTGATCCATATCTGCGTCCGCTTTATGACGCGATGTTTGAAATGCTTGGCGCGGAAACCTGCCAGCGCATGCAGGAGCGCGGCGTGATTGAAGTGGCACCGCTGGCCTATATGCGCGGCCGAACGTTGTCCGACGCGTTTATCATCCTAGATGAAGCGCAGAACACGACGCAGGAACAGATGAAGATGTTTCTCACGCGCATGGGCTTCCGCTCCAAGATCGTTGTCACGGGCGATCCGTCTCAGATCGACTTGCCCAGAGGAAAAAAGAGCGGCCTGATTGAGGCTGTGGAAGTGCTGGATGGCGTACCGGATATTGCCGTTCAGCGTCTTACGCATCAGGATGTTGTGCGCCATGAACTGGTGCAGGCGATTGTGCGCGCATATGATGCGCATGCAATCCGCGCAAAGGAGGAAATGAACCATGGAAGATACGTCGAAGAAAAGCCCGACGTGGATTGACAATCTGAGCCTGCGTGTGCGTCAGGCGCTCTTTGTGATGCTGGTCTATGGCTGCTTGCTCATCATCTGCTTCCTGGCGATCTCACCGGAGCAGTATGATTTGAGCGTGGGCGACGTTGCGCCGCAGACGATCACAGCCAGCAGAGATATCGTCGATGAGATCACCACACAGCGCCGCCGTGAGCTGGCTGCCAATGCGGTTTCTCCGGTGTATTTCAAGGATGATACCGTTTCCGACACAGTGCTGGATAATGTGGATGCGGCGTTTTCCGAGCTGCGCGCGGTGCGCGAGCTGGGTACGCAGATCCGTGCCGGCTGGGAGAACGAAGATCATTCTTTTACAGATGAGGATTACAGCCAGGCGCAGCATATGCTCACCATGCTCAAGCTGAGCAATTATCAGCTTCGCACGGTGATGAGCACCAGCGAGCAGGATTTTGAAACGCTCTATCAGAGCGTTACGTCCGCTACGCGTACGGCGCTCGTGTCCACGATCACTGAAGGCCAGATCAGCGATGCGATTAATAATATCCAACAGATTGTCGCCTATAACACGCGAACTGATCTGTGGTATAATGTCGCGATTCCGACGCTGCGTGCCTGCCTGCAGCCGAACATGCTCATTGACCAGCAAGCCACCGAAGAGAATCGCCAGAAGGCGTACGACGCTGTGGAGCCGACGGTTTATAAGCAGGATCAGAATATCGTCGTCAAGGGCGACCGCGTCAGTTTTGAGCAGATTGCGGTGCTGGAAGCGCTGGGTCTTCTTCAGGGCGACAGCTTTGATCTGATGCTCTATATCGGTGCAGCAGTGATGCTTGCCTTGATTCTTGCAGCAACCTATCTGTTTATGCTGCTCTTTGCGCCTCAGATGCTCCATGCCGGCAAGAGTGCCTTTGTCCTGTTGATTGCTGCTGTGCTGACGATTGGTCTGAGTCTGATCTTTGGTCAGTATCTCAATATGAGCGCGATGCCGGTCATGCTTTCTGCTATGCTGGTGGTCAACCTGCTCGGCGCGCGTCCGGCCTATGTGCTGAATTTTGCGATCTCCATGCTCATCACCTTCCTCACGGTGACCGGTCCTGGACTGGATACCTCACAGGTGCTGAGCGTTCTGCTCATGGCGAATGTCGGCGGTATGCTCTCCATTTATCTTATGCGCCGTAATCCTGCGCGCATCTATGTTTTTGTTACCGGCCTGATCGTAGGCATCGTGGATTTTGTTCTGCTGGTCTGTATCGGCGCGCTGATGTCCAGCGATATGAGCGATGTGGTGCTCAACGCGCTTTATGCCATCCTTGGCGCGATTACGGCCTCGATCATGTGCGTGGGTCTGCAGCCGATTCTGGAGGCGGCGTTTAACTTGGTAACGCCCTCCAAGCTCATCGAGCTTTCCAATCCGAATCAGCCGCTGCTGCGCAGACTTATGATCGAAACCCCGGGCACATATCATCATTCCATGATTGTGGCCAACCTGGCGGAAGCGGCTGCTGAGGCGATCGGCGCGGATGCTGTGCTTACGCGTGTGGGCGCGTATTACCACGATATCGGCAAGCTTGTACGTCCGCTGTATTTCAAGGAGAATCAGATCGGCGAAAATCCGCACGACAAAACCGATCCGCGTGTGTCTACGGCTATCCTGACCGAGCATACGCGCGACGGCGTAGAGCTTGCGCGTAAGCATCATCTGCCGGAGCAGATCATCGATATGATTCGCCAGCATCATGGCGATACGGCTGCGATGTACTTCTATGCCAAGACCGTTAAGCAGATGGGCGAGGAGAACGTTGATATCGACGATTTCCGCTATGATGGCCCGAAGCCTCAGTCTGCAGAAGCCGCTATTCTGATGCTTTCTGATACCGTCGAAGCTGCGGTACGCTCCATTCCGGAGCCGACGCAGGAGAAAATCTCGGCGATGATCAAGAAGCTTGTGCGCGGTAAGATGGAGGATGGGCAGTTGGATGAGTGTACGCTCACCTTCCGAGATATCGGCAAGATCTGCACGGCATACGAGACTGTGCTCAAGGGCGTATTCCATGAACGCATCGAGTATCCGTCCGTCGATCTCAATCGCCCCAAGAAGCATCATAACCGCGGCGGACGCAAGCCGGTCCAGGGCAATAAGCCTGCAGAGCAGAAGCCAGCGGAAAGCACGCAGCAAAAGCCTGCGCAGCCAAGGCAGAATGAGAAAAAGCCTGCACCGCAGAAGCATGGCGATCAGAGGCCTGCGCAGCATAAGCCTGCAGAGAAGAAACCCGCGCCAAAGAAGGCTGTCGAGCAAAAGCCTGCGCATCAGCCTCCCGCTCCACAGGCAGCGAAGCATTCGGAGGAAAGCAAATGATTCTGGAATTTGAAGACGAGCTTGATCTGCTTGATGAGCAGACTCGTGCACTGATGCAGCGCTGCGCACAGAGTGCGAAGGCTGCCGAGGGCGTGAGCGAAAAGATCGCGGTGTTTGTGCGGATCGTCAATGACGACGAGATTCAGGTGATCAACCGGGATCAGCGCGGCAAGGATGCTTCCACCGATGTGCTTTCCTTCCCGACAGTCAATTATCCGGAGGGGAAGACTGCCGGCAGCTGCGAGCGGTTGCTGCGCCGCGAGTATGATCCGGAACTGGGCGCCTGTGTCATCGGTGATATCATCATCTCTATGGATCACGTGCGCGCGCAGGCTGCTGAATACGGCCATAGTGAGCGACGCGAGAGCGGCTATCTGCTTACGCATGGCCTGTTCCACCTGATGGGTTATGATCATATGACGGATACCGATAAGCCGGTCATGCGCGCCATGGAAGAAAAAGCGCTTGCTGCGATCGGCCTGACGAGGGAGGAAGGAACCGTGACGGACGAAAAGCTGCTTGAAATGGCCGTAAAGATGCTCGATTATTCCTACAGCCCGTATTCCAATTATCCGGTTGGCGCTGCGCTGCTTGGTGAAGATGGGCGCGTGTATACCGGCTGCAATGTAGAGAATGCGGCGTTTGGCAATACGCTCTGTGCGGAGCGCACTGCGCTTTGTAAGGCAATCAGCGAAGGTACTCGCCGCTTCACGGCCATTGCCATTGCGTCCCGCGGTTCTGCGCCGTTTCCGTGCGGTGCGTGCCGCCAGTCTCTGTATGAGTTTGCGCCGGATCTGCATGTGATGGTCACCTGGGATGGCAATGTCCGCAAGACCACGCTGCGCCAGCTGCTGCCGGAGGGCTTTGGTCCGTCCTCTCTGGAATAAAAGAAATCAACTGTATACCAACCGTACGATAGAGGTAATCATGAAAGAGAATAGTTTCCTGTCGGGCTTCGCCGCAATTGTCGGCCGCCCGAATGTCGGCAAGTCTACGATGATGAACGCCATGGTTGGCGAAAAGGTTGCGATTGTGTCCAATCGCCCGCAGACCACGCGCAATCGCATCATGGGCGTGGCTACCGAGAAGGATCATCAGATCGTCTTCCTCGATACACCGGGCCTGCATAAACCGCGCACCAAGTTGGGCGAGTATATGGTTAAATCTGTGCAGGACGCCATGGACGGTATCGATGTGCTGCTGGTGCTGGTTGATGTCAGCGACGTCGGTCCGCAGGATCGCGCGATCGTCGAGGAGATGGCTGCGCGCAATGTAAAGAAGATCCTTGTGCTCAACAAGACGGATATTGTCGATGAGGCAAAGCTGATGGCGACCATCCAGTCCTTCTCTGCAGAGAAGTATGATGCGATCGTGCCCATCAGCGCGCGCACCGGCAAGAATATGCAGGAGCTGCGCAAGCTCATCGTCTCTTTCCTGCCGCAGGGTCCGAAGTATTTCCCGGACGACATGATGACCGACCAGCCGGAACGTTTGATCTGTGCGGAGATCATCCGCGAGAAGGCGCTGCTGCACCTGCGCGAGGAGGTGCCGCATGGTGTGGGCGTAGAGATGATGCGTATCCAGAAGCTCAGTGACAACATGACGGAGATTCACGCGACCATTTACTGTGAACGCGCGAGCCATAAGGGCATTATCATCGGCAAGCAGGGTGCGATGCTTCGTACCATCGGCGCAGAATCCCGCAGGGATATTGAGAATCTGCTGGGTACGCGCATCAATCTGCAGCTGTGGGTCAAGGTGCGCGAGGATTGGCGCAACCGCATGGATGACCTGCGCACGCTCGGCTACGAGAATGTATAATTCAGAAAGCGTGGAGGGAGCCCTCTGCGCTTTTTCGATATTTACAGGAGGATATATATGCAGATCCAGACAAAACGTCTGTTGATTATGCAGGATGCCATGGATGTGGTTCCAGGCGCACAGCTTAATTCTTTGGATGAGGTTTACCGCGGCTTTGTACCGTTTCTCTACGTAAATCTTTCCAAAATGTGCAAGAAAACCCTCCTGTCATTCGTCTTATGTGCAAAGAAGATGCGGGAGGGGTTTGGCATGAAGAAGGGAATTACGCTTGTGCTCGCTGTGTTGCTATGTATGTGCGCTTGCTGCGCGATGGCGGATGACTTTGGAAAGGCCGTCATCGACGGCAGAAATTCGAGCAAGGTTCATCTCAGGGAAAAGCCGACAACGGAGTCAAAGTCACTTGGGCTTTACTTTACCGGAACGGAGGTCACCTGTAAGTCCGACCCGCGCGGAGAATGGGTCGATGTGAAGATTGGCCGTGAACGCGGCTATATGAAGTCTGACTATCTGAAAACAGGAGCCGCTGCTGATCGTGTTACGCCCAGATGGCAGGCGGGTACCATCATTGCGAACAAATACGCCAGAATGAGAAAAGGACCGTCGACCGAGTATCAGTTCATCTGCAATGTGAACGAGGGAGAAGATGTAACTGTCATGGGCGAAACGGATGAGCACTGGTACTACGTAAAATACAAGGGAGAAAAGGGATTCATCAGCGCAAACCTGGTCTATACGTCCGGGAAGACGATCTATACCGGCAGCGCAAGCAGCAGCGCTGTCAGTACGCCAGTACGCACGCCGGCGCCGGTGTTGACGCCGATTCCTGCGCAGACCTGGAAATCTGCTTATCGTGATTTTATCCTGTCCAACTATCATGAATCCATGAAATACGCGCTTTGCTATGTGGATCACGACAGCATTCCGGAGTTGGCCATTGATACAGGTTCAGAAGCCGGTGGATGCATAATCCTTACCTGGCATGATGGCCTGCTGGATGCGCTGCAAACGAGAAGGCGGGGCTTTACCTATCGGGAAAGGCAGAATCAGCTGTGTAATTCCGATGGCAATATGGGCTATTACTACGATGATATCTATGAAATCCGCAATGGAAAATGGACGATGACTGCGTTCGGCTCATATGATAATCCCGAGGGCTGGGATAGCGAAACGGGCAGATATATCTGCAATCATTACGTGTGGAACGGACGGGAGGTGACTCAGGCCCAGTATATGCTTGCGCTGGATCAGGCTTATAATCGTACGTATGCGAAGCAGGCGATCGGCTTCGTGGATCTGCCGGGGATCATCACCGTGCTCAGGGAGTGAGATCGTGCATATGAAAAGGCTGTTTATGCTGGCATTGCTTTTGTGCATGCTGCTTGACGCTGCCTGCGCGCAGGCATATATGTCGCTGCCGCCCGAGGAAGTCTTGGCGCATCTGAACAGCAGATTTGAGGCGTATACGCTGGAGGATTACTGTGAGGTGCTCAATACGCCGGATGGCGACTACGGCTTTGCGCTGGTGAATCAACAGGGTGTTCGCGTTCTTCTGGGCTTTTTCAGGCGGGATGGCGCGATGGAATGCTGGATGGACAGCATGGACGCCGTGCCGCAGACGGAGCGAAGGGCCTCGTTTTATCATTACGAAGCGGGCACGCTGCTCAGTTATATCTGGGATCAGTATCATGAGCATCAGTATGTGACCGACGGATTTAACATCGGCGTGAGCGTGCCGAATGAGTGGTATGAAACCACGCAGAGCAGTACCTATTACGAATGGGACCATGGAACCTTCCGCCTGAAAAGCTACCGCAACGACTTCTATGATGTGGATATCGTGGGAGATACGCTCTATTTCTGGGATATTGGCAATGGCCTTCGCAATACGGTTCAATCCCGGGTGGAGACGGATATCGAGCGCGTGGATTTTGATCAGCTTCCCAAGGAGGCAAGCGACGTTGTGCAGACCGCGGATAAGCCTCCCGTTATTCCGTGGTCGCACGAAGCCGGTGCGCTTTACGCTGAACCTTATGTATTTACTCCGGGGAGAAAATACCCGGTCTATAACGGACCGGGTACGCAGCATCTGCGCGCGGGAGAGGGAAAGGCCAGCGTGAGCACCAATAGCTGGATTCAGGTGTTCGGCCAATATGACGGCTGGCTGATGATCCAGTATGCGATCAGCGATGATCGCTGCCGCATAGGCTGGATTCCCCGGAATGCGCTGCCCCAAACGCAGTATGTACAGCAGTTGATGTTTGCAGAGCATGATCTTTATACGCTTAGCGAAACGTGGATGCTTACGGATGATCCGTTGTGCAGTCAGACGGCGCTGTGCAGCGTGCCGGGCGGCAGCAGCGTCGAAGGGCTGGCCAGACTGGGCTATGGCTGGATGTATGTTTGTGCAGTTGTGAACGGAAAAACATGGTATGGTTTCCTGCCCACAGATATTCTGGGACGCGGTTAAAACAAGTATATATCCAAATGCAAAAGGCAGTCCTTTCCGGGACTGCCTTTTAGTGTACTTTTGGTTGTGCGCCGTGAAGCGAAGGCAGGTTCGGGAACAATATCCAGGCGCGGGGGTCGGGGCAGCTGCCCCAATGTATCCCGCGTATTCATCCTGCGTTCTTCCTGCAATCTTCGCATGCTCCGCCGCAGCTTCTTGCTGCAGCCTCGTCCTGCGCGATGAGCAGCTCCTGCTGCTGTTTTTTCTTGAGTGCGTCGCCTGCAACAGCCAGCATCAGACGAATGCGGTTCTCCTGATTGACCTTCGTGGCTGAGAGGTCATAGTCAATCGGCACGATGTTGATGCCCGGATGCACCTGCGTGAGCCTGCGGATCATACCCTTGCCCGCGATGTGGTTGGGCAGACAGCCGAAGGGCTGCGCGCAGATGATGTTTTCGTAACCGTTTTCCGCCAGTTCAAGCATCTCTGCGGTCAGCAGCCAGCCTTCGCCCATCTTGCAGCCGTAGCCGATCACATCACGCACGAGCGTCTTCGTGTGTTCAAATGCGGACGGCGGCACAAACGCTGGGTGCGCCGAAATGGATTCGATGAGCATGTGCTCCATCTTCTGTACATATTTCTTGAGGAAGCAGCAGAATACCTTTTTGAATGGATTGCCGCCGTAGAGATTGATGTCCTCAATGCGGTTGTCAATCTTGAAGAGGATGAAGCCCATCAGGCCCGGCAGCATGTATTCGCAGTCCTGCGTGCGCAGGAACTCTTCCAATCGATTGTTGCCCAGCGGGGAATATTTGACGTAAATCTCGCCCACAATGCCCACGCGCGTCTTCTTTTCCGAACTGCGCTTGATGGCGTCAAAGTCGGCGACGATTAGGTCCATATTCGCGCGGATTTCCTTCTGAGAGAGACCTTTGCCGTGGTTGAACTGGTCGATCAGCTCGTCGTTCCAGCGCTCAATCAGCGCGTCTGTTTCACCCTTGGTGAACTCGTACGGGCGGGTTTGGTTGGAAACATGCATGATGCAGTCGCCGTAGACCAGTGAAGAAACGACCTGACGAATCAAGGGGAGCGTGAGTTTGAAACCGGATGCTTTTTCCAGGCCGCTCATATTGACCGAGATGACCGGAATATGCTCAAGGCCTGCTTTTTTGAGTGCTTTGCGCAGCAGGAAGATGTAGTTGCTGGCGCGGCAGCCGCCGCCGGTCTGCGTGATGGCGAGCGCAACCTTATTCAGATCATACTTGCCCGAGTGCAGCGCATCCAGAAACTGGCCGATCACCAGCAGCGCGGGTACACAGGTGTCATTGTGTACGTATTTGAGGCCTTCGGCCATAACGCCGGGACCGTCATTTTGCAGGATTTCCACATTGTATCCGTTGATATGGAAAACCTTCTCCATCAGCGAAAAGTGGAAATTCAGCATGTTCGGCGCGAGGATCGTATAGCCGGCTTCACGCATTTCTCTGGTAAATTCTACGTGCTTTGTGGACATGGCTTACACCTCGCTTTCCAGGGCCTGCTGCGCATCGATCGCTGCAAACAGCGAACGCAGACGGATGCGCACGGCGCCAAGGTTGGTGATTTCGTCGATCTTGATCTGTGTGTAAATCTTGCCGCTTGATTCCAGAATGTCGCGAACCTCGTCGGTGGTGATTGCGTCTACGCCGCAGCCGAAGGAAACCAGCTGAACGAGATTCATGTCCTTCTGCGTGGTGATGTAGCGCGCGCTGGCGTACAGGCGGGAGTGGTAGGTCCATTGATTGAGCACGCCGACGGGCTCTTTTTTCATGTGATGGGAGAGGGAATCCTCCGTCACGACGGCAGCACCAAAGCCTGAGATCAGCTTGTCGATGCCGTGATTAACTTCCGGATCAACATGGTACGGACGGCCGATGAGCACGATGATGCGGCGTCCTTCTGCGCGCGCCTGGGCAATCATTGCTTCGCCTCTTTGGCGTATATCTGCCATATAGGCGTCGTAGGCGGCATAGGCGGCGTCGCTTGCAGCGCGTACCTCGCTCAGGCGAATATCCGGGAAGTGTTTTTGCAGGATGGCCGTCACCTTCCTCGGGAATTCTCTGCGATGGTCAATGCCCACATAGTCATGAATAAAGTCAATCTCGCGCACGCGCGGCATGTTGGCGGAGATCACCTCGGGATAGTAGGCCACAACCGGGCAATTGTAGTGGTTATCACCCAGGGATTCATCCATGTTGTAGCTCATGCAGGGATAGAAGATGTGCCTGACACCCTGGTCAATGAGCCATTCCACATGGCCGTGCAGCAGTTTTGCAGGGAAGCAGACAGTATCCGAGGGGATCGTTGCCTGACCGGCAATGTAAAGCTTTCGGCTGGAGAAGGGAGAAGATACCACGTCGAAACCAAGCTTCGTAAAGAACGCATGCCAAAACGGCAGCAGCTCGTACAGGTTCAGTCCCAGCGGGAGGCCGATCTTTCCGCGCGGCGCATGTTCGCTTCGCACTTCCATCAGTGCCTTCAGCTTTTCCTGCTTGTATGCGTACAGGTTCAACGTACTTACAGCCTTGCTGCCGGCTACGGGCTTGTCGCAGCGGTTGCCGCTGATGTAGCGGCGCTTTGCGCCGAAGTTGTTGATCGTCAGCCTGCAGTGATTTTCACAGCCGTTGCAGCGGGTATGGGTGACCTCGTTGCAGAAAGCATCAAGCGCCTCCAGGCTGAGCACCGTGCT
>JAFQIF010000190.1 GCA_017397695.1 Clostridia bacterium | reverse complement strand
CGAAGGCGACGCTTTTGATTCTGACACAGCTTTGAAAGAATTTGTGTAGTCTGAGAAATTCTTTCAATCTGTACCGGAATCGTAATTGTCGCCTTCGGCTCCGCTCCGATTCTTGTTTTTCTTCGATTGGGTTACGTTGGTGATTTCATCCCCAAACCCCTGACAAGGGATTTCATCCCTTGACCCTTCTTCGCTTCGCGGCGGTTTCAAGCTGCTTAGTGAACTAAATATCCCTATTGTTCATGAAGATATGTGAGGCAGATCCCCGCCTTTGATTGACATACACCCATTAGAATTGTATAATATTTACAGAATGTTTCCGGCTTGCGTTGCCGGGATTTGTATCTGAGGAGGAGAGCGTTTTGAAGAAGATTCTTTCTTTGGTGCTGGCGGTACTGATGCTCAGCACGATGCTGCCGATGAGCGCGCTGGCTGCGTACGACGCTACGAAGCCTGCATGTCAGGTTCCGGGACATGAAAAGTTTGACGGACAGGATCACAACAGGCCGCAGTCCTGCTGGGTGAAGGGCCACTTCGGCTGCGATGGCATGAACCATGAGCGCGCAGCCTGCGGCAAATGGGGCCATTTCAATTGCGACGGTAAGGCTCATGGCGCCAGCGAGTGCGGCGCGGAAGGCCATTTCGTCTGCGATACCCTGACACACGGCCAGGCGGCATGCGGTCTGGAGAATCACTGCGTGACCGACGGCAAGCGTCATATTGCCGCTGTGTGCGGCATCGAAGGCCATTTGGACTGCGACGGCCTGAAGCATAAGGTGGCTTCCTGCGGTCTGAGCGGCCATATGGGCTGCGACGGCGCGGATCACAGCAAGGCCGTGTGCGGCAAGGCCGGACACTATGTCTGCGACGGCGCGGAGCATGCCAAGCCGGTGTGCGGCCGCTATGGTCATTGCATTTCCGACGGCAAGGATCACGAGGCTGCGCCTTGCGGTCACGCCGGTCACTATGCCTGCGACGGCAGGAAGCATGAACTGGCTGCCTGCGGCGTGGAAGGCCACTTCGCCTGTGAGGTACGCGCGCATCTGCATAAGCCTGTGAGCAAGTACTGCAACGCCGTTCCGCAGCACATGGTCTGCCAGGGCGATGAGATGCATTACTGCGATCCGGCGCAGGGCGGCTGCGGCAAAGAATATCTCTGCTCCCGTTCCAATGCGCATACCGCGTGCCGTATGTGCGGCCTGCTCTGGTGCGATCGTACCTTGGGCGGTCACGAGACCCCGTGCAACAACGCTTACCATCGTCCGTGCTACTATCGCCTGACCGGCAAGAAGTATGTCAAGGATGAGCATCAGATTTGCTACTGGTGCGGCGAGGCGAAGTGCAACGGTAAGGTGCATGGCGCGGGCTTCTGCGTGGATACCTGCGACGCCTGCGGTGAGGGCAAGCGCTTCCATAAGCGCCATGTCTTCGAGTGCGGCCATCACAACTGCATTCCGTCCCGTGAGCGCCACGAGCGCTGCCCGATCGAGGGCTGCAATCTGTGGATGTGCGACAGCCATTCCCACTTCGAGCCCTGATCCTGCGAGAAACTCAAGCCAAAAGGCCGCCTGACAGGCGGCCTTTTTTGATGCCGATATTTCCGAAGATTTGCACGAAGCGGGAGAAGAATATTCATAACAAAAGATTGTTTTGATAAAAAGCGAGATAAAATGCACGAAGAACAGAAAACATTTGACAAATACGCTGAGCGCGCGTATTATAGAATGCACACGAAACCGGGAGGAAATGCCATGGAGAACATCGCTTACTACAATGGAAAAATCTCTTCGATCGAAGAGATGATGATTCCCATGAACGAGCGCAGCAGCTACTTCGGCGATGGCGTATACGACGCGATGTTCACGGTTGAGCATGTGCCGCTGCAGCTGGACGATCATCTGCGCCGCTTTTACCGCTCGGCCAAAAAGATTGAGATCGAAATCCCGATGTCCTTTGACGAGCTGCGTGCGATGGTGCTGGATTTCTGCAAAAAGGTAGATAGTCCGGATCAGATGGTTTATGTGCAGGCGACGCGCGGTGTGGGTATGCGTGGTCATGCGTATCGCTTTGCCGGCGGCAAGCCGAGCCTGTGGGTATGGGTCAAGCCGGATGTGCTCGATCCCATGGATCGCGAATACAGATGCATCACCATGGAGGATACGCGATACTTCCATTGCGATATCAAGACGATTAACCTGCTGCCCAGCGTCATCTATACCCAGCGCGCGGAGGAGGCCGGCTGCGATGAGACGATTCTGCACCGCGGCGAGCGCGTGACGGAGTGCGCGCATTCCAATGTCCATATTCTCCAAAACGGTGCGCTCAAAACCGCGCCCTGTGACAACCTGATTCTGCCGGGCATCACGCGCGCACACCGCATTGCGCAGTGCCGCGAGATGGGCATTCCCGTGATCGAGGAACCGTTTACTGTCCAGGAAATGATGGACGCGGACGAGGTGTTCTTCACCAGCGCGAGCGCGCTGTGCTGCCGCATCACGGAAATCGACGGCAAGCCAGTCGGAGGCAAAGATCCTGCGCTGATCAAGCGCATCCAGGACGCCGCGTGGGCTGAGGCTATGGCCGAGGTTGCGGCGCTGTCGCCGTTTGTGCGATAAGAAAACGTATGGGGACGCTGTCCCCATGCCCCTGGCAGGGACATTGGTCCGGGGAACTCGCATAGTCGTGCAAGCGCTCCTTGTGATTCCCGACGCTCCGCCTGCCTGTTTCGCCCACTGGGCGCGGCAGGCTTCGGTCCCCTGCACCCATTGCGCTGCGCGATTGCGCAGCTTGAGTATCAATCTTAAAACTGCCGCGAAGCGAAAAAGGGAGTCTGAGGGACGGTGTCCCTCAGGCGGGTTTCAGGGCGGTAGCCCTGACGCACCCCTTGGTCCCGTACATAAGGAGGACGTTTCCTATGAAAAACATCGCCTATTACAACGGTAAAACCGCGCCCATTGAAGAGATGATGGTACCCATGAACGAGCGCGCTTGTTACTTCGGCGACGGCGTGTATGATGCGACCATCGCGCTCAACCATGTGCCGATGCACTTTGACGACCATATTGACCGCATCTACCGCAGCGCGAAGCTGATCGACATCGACATTCCGATGGAGAAGGAAGAGATGAAGGCGATGCTCCAGGGCCTGGTGGATCAGGTCGAGGGCGATTCGCTGTTCGTGTACTGGCAGGTGACGCGCGGCGTAGGCATGCGCAATCATCCGTACCGCGGCGTCGACGGCCTGCCCAGCATCTGGGCGTGGGTGCGTCCCAACGGTATGCGCGACGTGTACGGTGCGTATAAGTGCATCACCATGGAGGATACGCGCTTCCTGCACTGCAACATCAAGACGATCAATCTGCTGCCGGCTGTCATCGCCAACCAGCGCGCGGAGGAAGCGGGCTGCGATGAGACGATCTTCCACCGCGGCGAGCGCGTAACGGAGTGCTCCCACTCCAACGTGCATATTCTCAAAGATGGCGTGCTGCATACCGCGCCGTGCGACAATCTGATCCTGCCGGGCATCGTGCGCCAGCATATTCTGCAGATCTGCGGCGAGCTGGGTATCACGGTGGTCGAGGAACCGTTCACCATGAGCGAACTGATGGAGGCGGACGAGGTTTTCTTCTCCAGTTCCAGCGCGCTCACCTGCCGCGTGAAGGAAATCGACGGCAAGGCCGTGGGCATGAAGGATGAAAAGACGTTTTCCAGAATCCGCGATGCATACCAGGCGAAGGTCAAAGAAGAGTGCGGCGTAGAATAATCTATACAATCGAGTACAGACACAGCTTTTTCTGGCTGTGTCTTTCTTTTTTCCCGGATACGGTCAGTCGTTTTCTGCAGCTTTTGTGCGGGTTTAGGCGCCGCAGAACTTCTGATTTAAAGACGGTGTTAAAATCCGGCGATTTGATTGACAATCACTGACAGGAGGATTAAAATGAGACCATAAAAAATGGTGGATTATGGCCGTGAATATGTGTGTATTTGCGGCGATGGGAGGATTGCCATGTTTATTTGTTTCTTCGCGCTTTGGGTTGTCCTCAATGGCAGATGGACAACGGAAATTGGCGTATTCGGCCTGGTATTTGCCGCGGTCGCGTATGCGTTCACCTGGAAATACATGGGCTACAGCCCGAAGGTGGACGTGGCGCTTTTCATGCGCGTGCCTTCTGCCGTGCGCTATGGCGTGAACCTGATTGTGGAGATTGTCAAGGCCAACCTGACCGTGGCGAAGATGATCCTCAAGCCGGATTTCATGCCTGAGCCGCAGCTGGTCCAGTTTGATGTGGATCTGAAGAAGAACCGCCATCTGGTGACACTGGCCAATTCCATTACGCTGACCCCGGGCACCATCACCGTGGATCTGCACGACAATCATTATCTGGTGCATGCGCTGGATGCGTCCATGGTTGACGGACTGGACGACGGCGTGTTCGTGCAGCAGCTCATGAAGATGGAAGAAAAGCACATGAAGCAGGACGCGGCCAAGGCGGCCGAGCCTGTCGTGGAGCCTGCGCCGCAGGAACCTGCCGTGCAGGAGAATCAGGAACAGGAGGCGAGTAAGGATGAGCATTGATCTGGCCTATCATCTTTTGCTGGGCTTTACGCTGACCGTGCTGACGCTGCTGGCGCTGGCCTGCCTTGTCCGCTGCATACTCGGCCCGCGCATTTCCGACCGCGTTCTGGCGATCAACCAGATCGGTACCATCACGGTCATCATGGTGGCGCTGACGGTGCTGCTGCTGGGCGAAGGATATCTGGCGGATATCGCGCTGATTTACGCGATGCTCAGCTTCCTGGCGGTGATCCTGCTCAGTAAGGTGTACACCGGCATCTATCAGGAGCGCAAGCATGAGGAAGAACTCATGGCGCAGAAGGCAGCGGGCGAGCGAGAGGAGGCGGACGCGTGATGGAATGGATTCGCTTTTCCCTGACGGCTGTGCTGGTGCTCGCGGGCCTTGTGTTCTGCGGCATCGGCGTGTACGGCCTGTTTAAGTTCAAGTATGCGGCCAACCGCATGCACGCAGCCGCGATTGTTGATACGCTGGGTATTTCGCTGTGCATGCTCGGCTTTGCCGTGAGCGCGCCGGATCTGTTCTCCGGGCTCAAGCTTCTGCTGGTCGTCGTGTTCTGGTGGCTTTCTTCCCCGGTTGCCAGCCATCTGCTGTGCCGCCTGGAGATCACCACCGACGAGCAGCGCGACGAATACATGCATGTGCATATGGCAACGCTCAAGCAGGAGCGTGCGGACGCGGAGGCTGCCGTGTATGCGGCGGCCGGCATCGATCCGCAGGATATCGAGACTGAGGCAAAGGAGGAGCAGGCATGAGTATCATTGTTCAGCTGATGCTGCTGTTCCTGATCGTGTGCGCGATTGCCGTGTGCCTGACCAAGGATCTGCTCACCAGCGTGGTTATCTACATGGCCTATTCCATGGTCATGTCTGTGGTGTGGATCATCCTCGAATCGCCGGACCTGGCGATTACCGAGGCTGCGGTCGGCGCGGGCGTGACGAGCCTTCTGTTCTTCCTGGCGCTCAAAAAGATCCATGCGATCGACGCGCGCAACGAGGTCCGCAGACGGCATGCCGAAACGGAGCGCGGAGGTGACGAACATGGCGAAGAATAAGCTGTTTGCCAGGGTGAACGCCTGGCTGGACGACGAGGTCGGCGGCCTGGAGCGCACCATGGAGGCTGCGCAGGAGCAGGCGGCCGCACCGGATATCGAGGAACTCACCCCGGCAGAAAAGCGCTGGGCGCAGGAGGAGCTCGAGGAAGAGCGCCGCATCGAAGCGGCGATGCAGGACTGGACCGAGAAGAAGGGCAAGCCCTTTGCGCGCGCGGCGTACAATGTGCTGTGTGTGGCGGTGTGTGCGACGATGATTGCGCTGCTGCTCTATACCGTTACGGCCCTGCCGCATTTCGGCGATCCGAATCATCCGATCAACAACGAGGTTTCCGCCCGCTACATCGAAAAGGGCCTGCAGGAGACCGGCGCGGTGAACATCGTCACCGGCATGATCCTCGATTACCGAGCATTCGATACGCTGGGCGAGTCCAGCGTGCTGTTCACCGCGGCGATGGTGGTGCTGTTCCTGCTGCGCAAAGACAAGAACTCTGCGCGGCACAGCCAGCTGGCGCAGGCGATGGACGCAAACCCGCATTCCGATACCTACTATGAGCCCAAGAACGACATCATCCTGCAGAAGACGGCGACCATTCTGGTGCCGATCGTGCTGCTGCTGGGCGTATACGTCGTGCTCAACGGCCATCTGTCCCCGGGCGGCGGCTTCTCCGGCGGCGCAATCATGGGCGCCGGTCTGATCCTGTACGTGACCGCGTTCGGCTTTGCGCAGATGCGCAAGTTCTTCACCTATAAGCTCTATCAGCGCATCGTGCTGGCAGCGCTGCTGACCTATGCGTGCTCCAAGTGCTATTCTTTCTTCACGGGCGCGAACCATATTCACAGCATCATCCCGCTGGGTACGCCGGGTGCGATTCTCTCCAGCGGCCTGATTCTGGTGCTCAACATCTGCGTCGGCTTCGTCGTCACCTGTACGATGTACTGCTTCTACGCTGTCTTCAGGAAAGGAGAGCTGTAATCCACATGAATATGCTGCTTTCCAATTATTATCAGACGGCGGCCGTGATCCTGTTCTGTATTGGCTTTTCCACGATGCTGCTGCACAAGAACCTGCTCAAGAAGATCATCGGCATGGACATGATGGATGCGGGCGTCTTCCTGTTCCTGGCGGCGCAGGGCTACATCAGGGACCGTGTCGCGCCGATCGTGGTAAACGGCGTGCAGAGCGTCGATGCGTACATCAACCCGGTTCCCGCCGGCCTGGTGCTCACGGGCATCGTGGTTTCCGTCTCCGTGACGGCGCTGATGCTCGCACTCACTGTGCGCCTGTACTATCGCTATCATACGCTCAATCTCGATGAGATGATTGCGCTGGCCGGAAAGGAGGAAGTCTGATGCAGTTCGTGCAGAATTTTCCGTTCTTCTGCATCATGCTGACGCTGATCTGCGCCGTATGCACTTCCGTGATCGGCAGGCGCAAGGCCATGTGGCTGACGGCGTTTATGATCACCGCCGTGACGGCCATGACCTGCACCGTTCTGGTCTACACGCTCAGAACCGGCGACAGCTACGTGTACATGATGGGCCACTTCCCGGCCCCGTGGGGCAATGAGATCCGCATCGGCGTGATGGAAACGCTGATGATGACGGTCTTCTGCTTCGTGACGCTGTTCTCGTTCATCGGCGGCCTGCTGCCGTCCATCCGCGAAATCGAGAGCACGAAGTACAACATCTACTGCATTCTGGTCGATCTGGTGTTCCTGGCGCTGCAGGCGCTGGTGTACACGAACGACCTGTTCACCGCTTACGTGTTCATCGAGATCAACACTCTGGCGGCAGCAGGCCTGGTCATGATGCGCCAGAAGGGCCGCAACCTCGTCGCCGGCGTCCGCTACATGATGATGAACCTCGTTGGATCGAGCCTTTTCCTCTTCGGCATCGTGATCCTCTACACCATCACCGGTCATCTGCTGATGGAAAACATCCATGATGCGGTGGCGGCGCTTGCAGCTACCGGCGAATACCAGATTCCGCTGACGATCGTCGTGGCGATGGTGACCGTGGGCCTTGCGCTCAAGAGCGCGCTGTATCCGTTTGAAAAGTGGCTGCCGGGCGCATATTCCAATGCGACCCCGACCGTTGCGGCGATGCTCTCCAGCCTTGTTTCCAAGGGCTATATTTTCCTGCTGATCAAGTTCTACGTCCGTGTCATCGGCTTTGACGTCATCTGCGACATGGGCATTCTCGACATCCTGTTCATCCTGGGTATGCTGGGCATGATCATGGGCTCCGTCAGCGCCGTGCGCGCCAAGACGACCCGCCTGATGATCGCCTATTCCTCTGTTGCGCAGATCGGCTATATCTTCACGGCCATCGGCCTGCGCAGCGAGATCGGCATCATCTGTGCGCTGTGGCACAGCGCGGCGCATGCGGCGACCAAGTCCATGCTGTTCGTCTCCTGCGCGGAGATGGACGACGCCTGCGGCGGCACGCACCTGCGCAAGCATCTGCGTGGCGCGTTCTACCATAGCCCGCTGCTGGCGCTGGCCTTCTCGCTGGGCGCAATCAACCTGGTGGGCATCCCGCTGCTGAGCGTGTTTATGACGAAGGTTACGCTGGTGCAGGCGGCGATCGACGTGGGCGGTCGCCACATGGGCCTGGTGCTTATCGCGGTTGCGATTTCTACGCTGCTCAATGCGGTGTACTTCCTGGGCACGGCGGTGAACCTGTTCACCCCGACCAAGGAAGGCGACGAGGTGCTCAGACCTGCCGTGCGCAAGAATCCGTTCACCACGGTGGGTCTCATCGGCCTGATGGCGCTCAACCTGGCAATGGGCTTGCTCTCTCAGCCGTTCTTGTCTGCGCTGGCTGAGGGCCTGAAGAACTTCGCGTAAGCGGCAATGATTCGACAAGATAAACCTGGCATTCAAGGAGGAAAGTAACCGTGACTGCTTTGATGATTCTGGCTGTCTTCTTCCCGGCGCTGGCTGGCGTGCTCGTTTGGTGCCTGCCGGCTGCGAAGGAGGATCGCGCCCTGCGCGCCAAGCTTAACTGCGGCGCGCTGGCTCTGGAGCTTGTGATGGTGATTGCGCTGTGCACGGCGCAGGGCACCGAGGCGCTCCTGCTCAACATGACGCCCACCCTCGCACTGTATATGCGCATCGATGTGCTCGGCTCCGTGTTTGCGGTGCTCATGAGCGCGATGTGGTTTGTCGGCTCCGTGTTCGCGCTGGAGTATATGAACCACGATACCAACGAGCGCAGCTATCAGCTGTTCTACATGACCGTGCTTTCCGCGCTGATTGGTCAGTGCTACGCCGGCTCCATGGTGACGCTCTACGTCTTCTATGAGCTGATGACCCTGCTGAGCGTGCCGATGGTTGTGCATGAGCGCACGCCGCAGGCCGTTGCTGCGGGCATCAAGTATCTGATTTACTCCATCTTCGGCGCGATGCTCGGCCTGCTTGGCATCTTCTTCTTCGAGCACTATCTGGGCAGCGTGACCTTCACCGCCGGCGGCATCGCGACCGCCAGCGCCGCGCCGCAGTTCGGCCTGCTGGTGATCACCTTCCTGGTCATCATGGGCTTTGGTACCAAGGCCGGTATGTTCCCGATGCACGGCTGGCTGCCGACTGCGCACCCGGTTGCGCCGGCTCCCGCTTCTGCCGTGCTTTCCGGCGTGATTACCAAGGCGGGCGTGCTCGCCGTCATCCGCGTGATCTACTTCCTGGTGGGCGCGAATACCATCCGTGGCACCTGGGTGCAGACCGCATTCCTGACGCTTGCGCTGATCACCGTCTTCATGGGCTCCATGCTCGCTTACCGCGAGCCGCTGCTCAAGAAGCGCCTGGCGTATTCCACCGTGTCTCAGGTTTCCTACGTGCTCTTCGGTCTGGCCTGCCTGCATCCGGTGGCCTTCGCCGGCGCGATTCTGCATGTGATCGCGCACTCCCTGATCAAGAACGGCCTGTTCCTGTGCGCGGGCGCGATCATCCATCAGACCCACAAGACCTATGTCCGCGATCTGCGCGGCATCGGCAAGCAGATGCCCATCACCATCTGGTGCTGGACCATCGCTTCTCTGGGCCTGATCGGTATCCCGCCGACGGGCGGCTTCGTGAGCAAGTGG
>JAFQIF010000189.1 GCA_017397695.1 Clostridia bacterium | reverse complement strand
GCATCGACAGATTTATGGACTGCATCCCCGATGACTGGGGTGACGGCTATGAAAACGTGGTCGTCTGCTGTACGGTTGAGAATCAAAGGAATGCAGAATACAAGCTCGGCATTTTTGAAAAGCTTCCGATCAGGCATAAATGCATAACGGCGCAGCCGCTCATCGAAGCCATTGATATAGAACGATATCTTGACGGTATTGAGCTCGTGGTTGTCGGCGGTGAATCGGACACAAATGCGAGACCGCTTGACTACGATTGGGTGCTCGATATTAGAGCGCAGTGCATCAGGAAAAACGTGTCCTTCGAGTTCAGACAATGCGGAACGCATTTTATCAAGGACGGCAGGGAGTATAGGCTGCAGACGAAGGATCTGTGCGCTCAGGCAAGAAAAGCCGGTATAGATTTCAAACGCAATGATCGGCTGAATGCTGATTCTTCGATGAACGGAAGCGATGAAATCTGACAATGCTGATTGCGTTGACAGCATGGTTTATACCGGCCAAAAGCGCTGATCAAAGAGCGAAAACACCTGAATAGGGCGAAAGGGGAAGGGCGCATATGTTTGAAGAAAAACTTCGTTCGGCAGCGGATTACGTATCTGCACTGGGCTATGCGCCCATCTATATATCGCTGCACGGCAGCCAGAATTACGGCCTGGATGTGCACACAGAGGATTATCAGTCGGACTTTGACTTCAAGTGCATCGTGCTGCCCTCGCTGTGGGATCTCGTTTCGGGAAAGCGCCCTGCGTCGCTGACGGCGGAAACCGGCGAGGGGCAGATCGATATCAAGGATATCCGGGTCTTCTGCGATGCGCTGGAGCGGATGAACCCGGCATATCTTGAAAGCCTGGCGACGGCGCATCATCTGATTCTGCCCGGCGGCGAGGGAATGCAGAACATCCGGGGACTGCTGGCGGGGCTTCTGCGCGAACGCGCGGGTGTGTTCGCCCGTGCCTGCGAGGGGCTCTTTGAGGACAAGGCAAAGCGCATGTGTCACGACAGCCCGGCCGTGCATGAACGGATTGCTCGGCATGGCTACGACGGCAAGCAGCCGCACCACATGTACAGGCTGCTGCTGATGCTGCGGGAATTTGAAAGAAGCGGCGAAATGAACCTTGCAGCGCCGCAGGGGGAAAGAGCGCTGCTCATGCGCCTGAAGAAAAACGAGTTCGGGCTGGATGCGGTGCAGGCGATGATTCCCGGCTGGCGGGCGAAGATGCGCGCGCTGCGCACGGGGCTTGAGGCGCGCTCCGGCACGCCCGGGCGGGACGCGCTGGAGGAGATCATCCGGCTTTCACGCGAAATGATGGCGGCGCATGCGAGAAAAACCTGACAGACTGTTGTCAGGGATTGCATGCTATGATGCGGGCAGGAGGGATGACCATGAGATACGACTGGATGGACGAATACCTGCTTGGGAAGAAAGGCGTCACCAAGGACTTTCAGGAGGACTGGAACTGGCTGCGCTATCATGTGGGCGGGAAGATGTTTGCGGCGCTGTGCCTGAATGAGGCGGGCAGCCCGGTATACATCACCCTCAAGCTCGAGCCGCCCGAGGGCGAATTCTGGCGCGGGCAGTACGAGGATGTGATTCCCGGCTACTACATGAACAAGCTGCATTGGAATTCGATCAGAGCAGGCGGCGCTGTGCCGGACGATATCCTGCGCGATATGCTGGACAAGTCCTACGTCTTGGTGCTGCGCGGACTGAGCAAAAAGAAGCAAAAGGAAATCCTGGGGACGGAATAAGGAAGGAAATGTATGATTCTCTGCATTGTCACAGCTCCATGCAAGGCCTGACGGTGACGCCTGTATGGAGAATAAGGAAGCCGTCGGCTTTGCGGTTTGATCAGAATATCAATCAAAGGAGCAAAGTCAAATGAAAAAGAACGAATCAATGAAAAAGCTGCAGGATCTGCGTCCTGTACTCGTGCTGACGGTCACGCAGGGGTTTTCCGCGCTGGGAAGCGCGATGACCAGCTTTGCGCTGATCATCTGGGCTTATTCGCAGACGGGGCGTGCACTGGATACGGCGCTGTTGTCGGTATGTTCGTATGTTCCCTATATCCTGATGAGCATATTCGCGGGCGCACTGAGCGACAGATGGGACAAGAAGAAAACCATGCTTGCCTGCGATGCATTCGCTGCCGCGACATCGCTGTGTGTACTGTTGCTTCTGAAAGCGCAAAGGCTTGAAATCTGGCATCTGTACGCGATTAATGCGCTGAGCGGCCTGATGAATACCGTGCAGCGCCCGGCTGCGGATGTGGCGATCACGCTGATTACGCCAAAGGAATACTACCAGCAGGCGTCGGCTGTGCGATCGATGACGAATTCTGTGGTCGATCTGCTCTCACCCGTGCTGGCGACGGCGCTGCTGGCGGGCCTGGGGCTGGAAGCGGTGGTCGTGGCGGATCTGTGTACGTTCGTGTTCGCATTTGCGATACTGGCGCTGCTGATCCGGATTCCGCAGGCGGACAAGCCGGAAGAGAAAGAGCCGTTATTCACGCTCGCGGGAGAAGGCCTGCGCTTTCTTGGAGAGCATGCGGGCGTGCTGCATCTGATTCTGCTCTTTGCGGGAATCAACCTGATTGCATCCATGTACAACGCTGCGCTGCCCGCGATGGTGTTGTCCGCGCCCGGCGGAGGAGAGGCTGCACTGGCTATGGTGAGCACGGTCACGGGCGTGGCGACGCTGATGGGCGGTGCGATGGCGGCAATACTGCCGAGGCCGAAAAGCCGGGTAAGAGCGATTGTGCTCTCGCTGCTGCTTTCCATGAGCACGGAAAACTTCTGTCTGGCGTTTGGTAAGACTCTGCCGGTGTGGTGTCTGGGTGCGATACTGGGATGGATCGCGATTCCGTATATGAACGCGAATCTTGATCCCGTGATGCGCACATCGATTCCTGTTCTTATGCAGGGGAGGGTATATGCCTGCCGCAATACGCTTCAGTTTTTCACGATTCCGCTGGGATACTTCCTGGGCGGATATCTGGTGGATCGCGTATTTGAACCGCTGATGGCGGCGCAGGCAGCGGGCAGTATACTCACAATCATCTTTGGCAGCGGAAAGGGCAGCGGCGCAAGCGCGCTCTTTGCCGTGATCGGGCTTGCGGGCGTGGGTGTCGTGGGGCTGTTTGCGCTGGATCGGGAGATCTGGAGGCTGGAGAAGGAATAAGTAAGAGGAAGCTGTTGATTTGACAGCTTCCTTTTTTGTGCTAGTGTTCAATAAAAACGATAATATCATGTTGACTTATCTAATGAAACGAGAGTAGAATATAGCGTTACATTCACAATTCATGATGGAGGGGTGCAAATGAAAAAAGCAGTAGTTGTTTTGCTGTTGGCACTCTGCTTGATGAGTGTCGCAATTCTTGCTGTGGCAGATTCAGTTTTACAGGAGAATGCACAACTTATTCTGACGGCAAATAAGAATTCATATTTGGGGCATGAGGATATTACCATTTCCCTATCGATGGAAAACCTCACTGGGGAGTATATCAGCAATGTTCAAATGCAGCTGAATTTGCCCAATGGTTATATCTGGCAGGACGAGCAGGCTGCAGCGAAAACTGTGAGCAATATGGCTGCCGGAGAGAAACAAGCACTGACTGCGACTGCTGCGCCGTTTGCATCTGTCATACCTGCGACGGGAGATAGAAGCAGTTTTGGCATGTGGCTGAGTGTGCTATCGTGTGTGAGCGTGATATGGCTGATGGTCTTTGAATGCAGCAGTTCGTCCAAGCGTATGATGGCGCTTCTGCTGTGCATAGGATTCCTGACAAGTGCTTGTGTGCCTGTTCAAGCGGAGAGTATTCATGATTGGCCTCAGAAGATGGCTGCGTTCTCTCGTATGCGCAGAACAGGATCGCCTGTGCATGAGATGACAGTTACGCACACTGTGACGGTGGATGGACGGGATATGATGCTGTCTGCGGTTGTTCGGTTTTCGACGATGGGAGAGAACGACAATCAAAAGGATGATGTGATTGATTATGGCGATATTGAGATCATGCGGCAGCGTGGGGAGATTGATCTGATTACGAATAATCAGGGAAATATCGCAGTAATTGATGGCACTTTTACTGACAAGAGGGTTTTTGATTCTCAGGATGCGGCTGACGTGCTCAATTCAGCATCGTCACTCTTTGGCGATGGATTTTATGTGGACAGGATGGAGATTTCCCATACACATGCAGATTATGGGGATGGAAGAGCAGAAGACATCTATGTATATTCTCCAATTGTTTATGGGTTGTCTGTAATTGGTTGTCAGATCGTGCTAGTTGTAGATGAGGACGGCGCAGTAGATTCTTTGTTTAGCACATACGATAATCGAATCAAGCATGTAAATGTAGCGACTACGATTGCGTCAGAAGAGGCAATTAATTCGGCTAAGGCTGCATTGCTGGGTGAGGAAGAGATTACTTCGTTTATTGACAGTGTACTAAATGAAAACACAGAGGTGTCAGAATCGCAGGTAATGGAAGCCTTTTGGGATACTCTGTTGATTAACGTGGAACAGGTCATTTATGGAGCCAATGATAGTCTTGCAATTGCCAATGTATATGCAGTAAGGTTTTTGACTAAGGATTCGATTGTAGAGAATACAACGAATGATGAGCTTCCGTATTTTCCGCTCGTAGATGAGACGTATTATGTGTATGCCAATGGTGAGAATGCAGGAACAATACATAGTGTTATGTCGGGGATACTCCCTGCATGGGAAAATACAAGTATAACAGCAAAGGGGCTTGGTGGGAAATATCATCGTATTTCTGTTCAAAAAAACGATAGGGACAGGTATCGCTTGATGGATGGAGTGCGTAATATTGGCATTTACGAAACACAGTTCAAGGGATTTGGATATTGGAGAGAACCGATTGTATTTAATGTGTCACCCAAAGAATTTGCGATGGATAATATATTGGGGATTGATAAGCCGTACGAAGATGCGGTAACTCTGATGGCTAATTATGAGAAAGTGTTTGATTACTATCAGGATGTTCTTGGCAGAAATTCGTATGATGATAATGGAAGTGAGCTGAGAGTATTTTATAAATTCTTTAAACCAAATGAAAATACTACATTTGAGGGAGGATATAAAAATACTGCGTGGTATACTGGATGGAATATCATTGGGATTGGTGAACCGATGGAGAATCCACTTTTAACTATTAGATATGCATCTGCGATTGATCTTATGGGACACGAATTCACTCATGGGGTTCAGATGAATAATGGTCATGGTGGAATGGTACGTGGGCAGCAAAGCGGTGCTTTGATGGAAGCCTATGCGGATATTATGGGGAGTCTGATAGAAGGGAAAGACAGGAATAGCAATGGACGCTGGAGAATTGCAGAAGACATAGAAAACCGTTCATATTATAGGAGTATGGCTGATCCGACAGAAAAAGGTGATCATTTGGATCATTTTAGGGATTATGATGAAAATTTGGGGTTCTATAAGAACAGTACAATTTTTAGCCATGCTACATATAGAATGATCATGAAACTGGGAGAACGTGTTTCAGATAAGGACTGGTCGAAGGTTTTCTATCGTTCAATGATTCATCTGCCTTCGGATGCTACATTCCTGATTGCCAGAGGCGCAGTTGTTAATGCTGCTAAGAATCTGGGATTTGACAGTGACATGCAAACGGCGATTAAGGATGCTTTTGATGAAGTTGGAATTAGTCCGCCTTCAAGCCTTCGCATTGTGCTCAGATGGGGTGAAATACCGGCTGATTTGGATTCGCATCTTGTTGGGCCGGGCGTTGGTAGTGAACGTTTCCATGTGTACTTTGGTCAGAAGAGTTATGACGCAGACGGTGAATATGAGAGTGATGCTGGTTTGTGTTTTGCAGAGTTGGATTATGACGACGTTACTTCTTTTGGACCTGAAATAACTACAATTTATGAGCTCACACCTGGAACATATTATTTCTATGTTCACGACTATACAACATATGATGACGCTCAATCTACAGCATTGGCTCAGTCGAGAGCACAAGTGCAGATATTCCGTGGAAGCGGTAAAAATGCACTGCGTACGTTCCATGTAGATACTGGATCAGCGGGTACGATTTGGAATGTGTTCAAGATAACCATTGATTCTAGCGGATTGCCGTTTGTAGAAGCAATTAACTCTTACGGTAATGACGTCATGTATCAATAAAGGTAATGTCCGGTTTGATCCTAAGAGGATTGAGCCGGACATTTTGTCTACTTGCGAAAGAAGAGGAAGTACTATATAATAATGAGCAATGGATACTCAATATTTCTTGCAAAGGAGTAGATATATATGGAAAGAAAGAATGCCTGGGCCAAGTACGACGAGGCTGGCCTTGCGAAGATTGAGGCGTTTGCCAAGGAATACTGCGCGTTTATCGACGGCGGCAAGACCGAGCGCGAGTGCGTGGCGCTGGCGGTGAAGGCAGCGAAGGAGAACGGCTTCAGTGATCTGTTTGAACTCGTGAAGGCGGGCAAGGCGCTCAAGGCGGGCGACAAGGTCTACGTGAACTGGATGAACAAGTCATTCGTCAGTTTTGTCATCGGTACGGAGCCGATCACCGAGGGTATGAACATCGTCGGCGCGCACATCGATTCCCCGCGCATCGACGTGAAGCAGAACCCGCTCTACGAGGACAGCGATTTTGCCTATCTGGATACGCACTACTACGGCGGCATCAAGAAGTATCAGTGGGTGGCGACCCCGCTGGCGCTGCACGGCGTGATCTGCAAGAAGGACGGTACGGTTGCGACCGTCGCCATCGGCGAGAAGGATGACGATCCGGTGCTCTACATCTCCGATCTGCTGCCGCACCTGGCGCAGGATCAGATGACCAAGCCCGCGGCGAAGGCGATCGAGGGCGAGGAACTGAACCTGATCATCGGCGGCAAGCCGGTGAAGGACATGGACAATGAGGAAGAGAAGGCCAGCGTGACGAACGGCGTGCTCGCGATCCTCAAGGAGACCTACGGCGTGGAGGAAGAGGACTTCCTCTCTGCCGAGCTGGAGATCGTTCCGGCGGGCAAGGCGCGCGATATGGGCCTGGACCGCAGCATGATCGCTGCATACGGTCACGACGACCGCGTCTGCGCGTACCCGTCCATGCAGGCGGTGATCGACTTCGAGGGAACCCCGAAGTATACCATCTGCGCTGTGCTGTGCGACAAGGAAGAGATTGGCTCTGTCGGCGCGACGGGCATGAATTCCATGTTCTTTGAGAATATCATTGCCGAGCTGTGTGCGCTGTGCGGCTATGAGAGCAACCTTGCCGTGCGCCGTACGCTGCGCAACTCCCGCATGCTCTCCAGCGATGTTTCTGCGGGCTATGATCCGAACTTTGCCGCTGCGTTTGAAAAGAAGAATGCGGCGTTCCTGGGCCGCGGCGTGTGCTTCAACAAGTACACCGGCTCCCGCGGCAAGTCCGGCTCCAACGACGCGAACGCGGAGTATATGGCGCACCTGCGCGCGATCCTGGATGACGCGGACGTATCCTTCCAGACGGCTGAGCTGGGCCGCGTGGACCTGGGCGGCGGCGGAACCATCGCCTACATGTGCGCTAAGTACGGCATGAACGTGATCGACTCCGGTGTGGCGGTGCTCTCCATGCACGCGCTTTACGAGGCGATCAGCAAGGTTGACCTGTACGAGGCCTACCGCTGCTACTGCACGTTCCTGCGTGATGCGAAGCCGATCGCGTAAAGCTGCGAAAAATGAAGCAAAGCTCCGGAATTTCCGGAGCTTTTTTCTATGCTTTCTCAGCGTGAATTTCGCAAATCGGGACTAGCCAGACAGATACATATTGAGATATAATATATACTGTATCTCTATGTGAAGAAAACACTTTTACGCTGTACGGGTGAACATATGCTGTTTAATTCATTTGAGTTTCTGATTTTCTTCCCGATTGTCACGGCAATCTACTTCGCGCTGCCCAAGAAGGCGCAGTGGATCTGGCTGCTGGTGATGAGCTACTTCTTCTATATGAATTGGCATGCCGAGTATGCGCTGCTGATGGCGGCGTGTACCATCGTGACGCATGCATGCAGCCTGATCATCACCGATCTCAAGGAGAAGAAGCATAAGAAGATCGCGATGTGGGGTGGCATCGTCTTCAACATCGGTCTTCTGGCGTATTTCAAATACACTGGATTTCTGCTGGATGTGATCCAGCGCGTATGCGATCTGGTCGGACTGCCGGTAACGACGCCGAAGGTATCGATCCTGCTGCCGGTGGGTATCAGTTTCTACATCTTCCAGGCGCTTTCGTACATGATCGACGTGTACAAGGGCAGGGTGAAGGCAGAGAGGAATCTGTTCAAATACGCGCTGTTCGTGTCCTTCTTCCCGCAGCTGGTGGCCGGTCCTATTGAGCGAAGCAGCCGCTTGCTCAAGCAGGTGACTGCGGAGCACCGCTTCGACTGGGAGCGAACGAGACAGGGCCTGCTGATCATGATGCTGGGCTTCTTTGAGAAGGTGGTCATTGCAGACCGCGCATGCATGTATGTGGACGCGATCTACGGCGGATGGATCGACGCGTCGGGTGCACAGATCGCGCTGGCGACGGTGGTTTTCGCCGTGCAGGATCTTTGCGACTTTGCGGGCTACAGCCATATTGCGATTGGCGCGGCGAAGATACTGGGCATTGAGCTGATGACCAACTTCCGTCAGCCGTACTTTGCGCACTCGGTGCAGAATTTCTGGGCGCGCTGGCATATCTCGCTGAGCACATGGTTCCGCGATTACATCTACTTTCCGCTGGGGGCCGGCCGCGGCGGCAAGCTGAAGGCTGCACGCAATCTGATGATTGTGTACACAGTGTCGGGCCTGTGGCATGGCGCTGCGCTCAAGTACGTCGCCTGGGGCATGCTCAACGGCGCACTGCAGGTGATTGAGGGCTGGATGCCCCAGCCCAAAAACAAGCCGAAGTATCCGAAGCTGGATCTGCTTGCGCACATCCTGTGGACGGATTTCCTGATTCTGATCACGATGCTGGTATTCCGCGCGGGTTCGCTCTCGTCTGCGTTGGGCATGCTCTGGCGCATCCCGACGGCCTGGGGTTCGGCGGGCATTGATTCCGGCTTTGGCGCTATGCAGGCGCTGTGCACCGGTATCTGCTTCGTGATTCTGTTTGCGATCGAGCTGATTCACGAGAAGCGCAAGACGCTGACAGCCATTACGGACAGACTGCCCGTGTTTGCGCGCGGCGCGCTGTATCTGCTGGGGGTACTGGCGATCATCGTGTTTGGCGTTTGGGGCCCTGGATACACGGCACAGGCATTTATCTATTTCCAGTTCTAAGCGGCCTGAGGATGCCTTTGCTGCGCATTGCCCTGCTACTAATGACGGCACGCGCGCAGAGGGTGTTTGGCTATTACAGTTCCATGGAAAGCGAAGTGTGCCGAAGCTTGGCGTTTTTTAGCAGGCGCGAAGCGAAGAAGGGAGTCTGAGGGACGATGCCCCTCAGGCGGGGGTTTGGCATCGAAGATGAGCGCGTCCAGTGGACGCAATGGGCGAGTCGGAGCATGGGGAATCGCAAGGAGCGAAGGGACATCGCGACTATGCGAGCTCCCCGGATCGGAAGCCGCATGAAAGGTTTTTATGAAGAAGAAATTAGCGATGACCGTGCTTTGGCTGGCGGCGCTGGTATGCTGTCTGCTGCTGCTGGACAAGGGCATGCGCCGCGATGACGGCGAGAGAAAATACGGTGCGTTTTTTGCGGAGAAGCAGGACTTTGACGTGCTGTTTCTGGGGACAAGCCGCGTGCTGGACGCTGTGCAGCCGATGGAACTATGGCGGGACTACGGATTTACCAGCTACAACATGGGCAACAACTCTGAGCCGCTGGAGATGACAAAACATGTGCTGGAGCTGGCGCTGGAGCATCATACGCCGAAGATTGCGGTGATCGACGTGTTTTATATGATGCACGCAATCGATGAGGAATGGACGTATTCCTTCCGCCATATTTTCCTGGATGAGATTCCGCTGAGCAGGAAAAAGATCGACGTGGTGCGCGCGACGCTGCCCGAGGAAGACTGGATCGAATTCCTGATGCCATTTTCGCTCTACCACGGCCGCTGGGAGGAGATCCTTTCCGCAAGCACGGAGAAGATGGTGGACTGCGAACCGTATATGATGGGCGGCGAGCTGCGCAGCGGACGCATTGCCAGAGGAGACTACACATTGACCGGCGAACTGGCAGCGGCGGCGCAGCCGGGCGAAGCGCCGCTTAGAGAGATTGCGCAGCTTTGCCGCGCAAACGGCGTGGAGCCGGTATTTGTCGCGCTGCCAGGTCATGCCTCCAATGAGGAGCAGATGGCCATGAACCGCGCAACGCTGGTGGCCGAAGAGATGGGCGTACCGTTTTTGAACATGATGCAGCTGGGCGTGATCGACTACGACACGGACTGCTGCGACTGGCAGGGACACCTCAACCCGGACGGCGCAAGCAAGACGACGGCGTACCTGGGTGCGTGGCTCACGGAGAATTTTGCGCTGGAGGACAGGCGCGGCGACGGCGCCTATGCGCACTGGAACGAGAACCTGAACAAGTACGAGGATTACCGCAGGATGCACTGGGAGTAATCGGCTGCAAGCACGGTATTATCAATCCCGGACTTGACAAATTCTTATGCTTTGATACAATGAAGATGCGCGATTATGCGCATGAATGACGAAATAAAAGGAGATTGCACATATGACTTTTGAAAGCCTGAAGGAGATCATTCTGGCGACTGTGAGCTGCGGCGAGGAAAAGGTTGCACCGGATGCGAAGCTGATTCCGGACGTATGCGCGGACAGCCTGGATACTGTTGAACTGGCGATGGCGCTGGAGGACAAAACCGGCGTGAACGTGCCGGACGACATGATGGCGACCTTCCGCACCCTCAATGACCTCCTCGGTTACATGAATGAACAGGGCGCCTGATCAGATAATAGCCTGCCCGGCCTGCGGACATGAGATGACGCAGGCTGTTTGGCGTACGCAGCTTTGCGTGTGTGAAGCGTGCGGCGCACATCAGGCAATCGGCGCGCGGGAAAGGCTTGAGGCGCTGGCGGATGCCGGCACGCTGCGTGAGATTGGCGCTGCGATCGTCGGCGGCGATCCGCTGGCCTTCCCGGGCTATGCGGGAAAGCTGGCGGCACAGCGCGAAAAGACCGGCATGCGCGAAGCGGTGATGACGGCGACGGCAGAACTGGACGGCCGAAAGGCTGTGCTTGCCGTGCTGGACAGCCAGTTTTTCATGGGCAGCATGGGCACCGGCGTAGGCGAGAAGGTGACGCAGGCGATCGAATATGCGCGGGATATGCATCTGCCGCTGATCATCTTTTCCGCCAGCGGCGGTGCGCGCATGCAGGAAGGCTTTTTTTCGCTGATGCAGATGGCGAAGACGAGTGCTGCCGTTGCGGAATTCTCCGAGCGGGGCGGGCTATTTATCAGCGTACTCACGCATCCGACGACCGGCGGCGTGACGGCGAGCTTCGCTTCGCTGGGCGACATCATGCTCGCTGAACCGAATGCGCTCATCGGATTTGCCGGCCCGCGCGTGATTGAACAGACGATCGGCCAGCGGCTGCCGGAGGGTTTCCAGAGGAGCGAATTCCAGCAGGAGCACGGCTTTGTGGACGAAATTGTGCCGCGTGCGCAGATGCGCGAGGTGCTTTGCCGCCTGCTGCGGCTGCATGAAGGCGGGGTGAAGCGCGCATGATCCGCACGATGATCAATCAGCTGGATACGATTGAGCAGGCGCTGGAAACCGCGCAGGGCGCAGAGCGCATTTCGCTCCAGGCGCAGCACGAAGCGCTGACGGAGGCATTTGGCAAGCTGACGCCGGAGCAGAGGGTGCTCATGGCGCGCTATCCCAGAAGGCCGAAGATCAACCATTATATCGACGCGCTGTTCACGGATTTCTTCCAGCAGTGCGGAGACAGGCAGTGCCGTGAGGACAACAGCATTCTATGCGGCATCGCGATGTTCCACGGCAGGCCGGTGACGGTGATCGGGCACAAGAAGGGCTCGACCATCGAGGAAAACATGGCGTGCAACTTTGGTATGCCGGGCCCGGAGGGATACCGCAAGGCGTTGCGCGTGATGAAACAGGCGGAGAAATTTGACCGCCCGGTGATCACGTTCATCGATACGCCGGGTGCGTATCCGGGCATGGAGGCCGAAGAGCGCGGACAGGGTGAGGCAATTGCCCGCAACCTGATGGAAATGAGCAGGCTGCGCGTGCCGGTGATCAGCATCGTTACGGGCGAGGGCAGCAGCGGCGGCGCGCTTGCGCTGGGCGTAGCGGATCGCGTGCTGATGCTGGAGAATGCGTACTACTCCGTGGTGACCCCGGAGGGCTGCGCGAGCATCCTGTGGAAGGACGCCAAAAAGCGTGACGAGGCCTGCGCGGCGCTGAAGCTGACGGCGCAGGATCTGCTGGGCTTCGGCGTGATCGACGGAATCATTCCTGAGGCTGTCGGCGGCGCGCAGCGGGATACGAAAACGCTGTTTGCGGCGATCGATGAGGCGATTGCACGGGGGCTGAACGAGCTGGATGGGCTCAGCGCACAGGAACTCATTGACGCGCGATATGCAAAATACAGAAAGATCGGGCTGGCTTGACGCGGCCCGGTCTTTTTTGTATAATAAATTGTTACATTAGAACATATCAACCGATACCGGGAGAGGAAATATATATGAACGGACTGAGATTGCTGGGCGCGGGCTATGCGCTGCCGAAAACTGCGCTGGACAACGAGGCCATGACGAAATTCGTGGAAACGAGCGACGAGTGGATTACGACCCGCACGGGTATCCGCCAGCGCTACTTCTGCAGCGAGGATGAAACGACGACCACGCTGGCGATTGAGGCGGCGAGGAAGGCGCTTTGCGACAGCGGCATTGCCAAAGAGGAGATCGGCTGCGTGATTGTGGCGACCTCATCCGGCGAATACTCGATGCCGAGCACGGCATGCCTGGTGCACAAGGCGCTGGAACTGAATGAGAATATTCCGGTGTTCGATTTGGGTGCGGCGTGCGCGGGCTTCCTCTACGGCGTGGACACGGCGCGCGCGATGCTGATGGCGCACGGCGGCAAGTATGCGCTGGTGGTGGGCGCGGAGCAGATGAGCCATGTGCTGGATATGGCCGACCGCAACACCTGTGTGCTCTTTGGCGATGCGGCGGGCGCGGCAGTATTTGCGCTGGAAGAGGACGCCGAGTATGCTTATGTATGCGGTACGCGCGGTGATATGGCGATTCAGGTCGGTGGTCCGCGAAGAGAGCTGCCGATGACCATGGAGGGCCAGAACGTATTCCGCTTTGCGGTGAGCACGATTCCGGCGACGGTATCCGATCTGCTTGCGAAAACCGGCAAGACGCTGGAGGACGTGGACTGGGTGATCTGCCATCAGGCGAACCAGCGCATCATCGATGCGAGCGTGCGCAAGCTGGGCGTACCGGCGGAGAAATTCTACAAGAACCTGGACCGCTACGCGAACACCAGCGCGGCGAGCGTTCCGCTGGCGATTGCTGAGATGAAGGAGAGCGGCAAGCTCGTATCCGGTCAGCGCGTGATCATGTGCGGCTTCGGCGGCGGCCTGACCTGGGCCGGCGTGATGATGAAGGTGTAACGAGGGGGACGTTTGGGGACGCTGTCCTCAAGCCCCTGCAAGGGACATTGTCCCTTGATCCTTCTTTGCTTCGCGGCAGCTTAATGAAGCGGAGCGGGGCGAACTACGTTCGCCATGAAGGAAAAAGGAAAGTTTGAGGCGGATTTACGCAGAGGAGGGGCTCTGCACCGCCCAATTACAATGCGG
>JAFQIF010000188.1 GCA_017397695.1 Clostridia bacterium | reverse complement strand
GAATCTGAGGTGCGAAATGCCAAGAGATAAGGACGAAACCAGGCCGGCGCGCGTGGCGCGCTGTTCCTTCTGCGACAAGACGCAGGATCAGGTTCGCCGCATCATCGCGGGCAACGGCGTGTATATCTGCGACGAGTGCGTCGCGCTGTGCCAGGAGATCATCTCCGACGATCTGGGCACCGCGCCCAGCAAGGAGCCGCTCAGCCTGCCTAAGCCCGTGGAAATCAAGGCGGTGCTCGACGAGTATGTTATTGGCCAGGAGAAGGCTAAGCGTGCGCTCGCCGTTGCCGTCTACAACCACTACAAGCGCATCAACGCGCCCAAAAAGCGCGGTGATGTGGAGCTGCAGAAGAGCAATATCGTGATGGTCGGCCCGACGGGCTGCGGCAAGACGTTCCTTGCGCAGTCTCTGGCTAAGATCCTCAAGGTGCCCTTCGCCATCGCGGACGCTACCAGCCTCACCGAGGCGGGCTATGTCGGCGAGGACGTGGAGAACATTCTTCTGCGCCTGATCCAGAATGCCGATTACGACATTCAGGCGGCTCAGCGCGGCATCATCTATATCGATGAGATCGACAAGATCGCCCGCAAGAGCGAGAATCCGTCGATCACCCGCGACGTTTCCGGCGAGGGTGTGCAGCAGGCGCTGCTCAAGATCATCGAGGGCACCGTGGCCAGCGTGCCGCCGCAGGGCGGCCGTAAGCATCCGCATCAGGAGTTCATCCAGATCGATACGACGAACATTCTGTTTATCTGCGGCGGCGCATTCGACGGCATTGACAAGATCATCGAAAAGCGCAACGGCGCAGGTGCGATCGGCTTTGGCGCTGAGGTCAAGCCGAGGGAGACCAAGAAGAACGTAGGCGAGGTGCTTGCGGACATTCGTCCGGAGGATCTGCTCAAATTCGGCCTGATTCCGGAGTTTGTCGGCCGTCTGCCGATTCTGGTGACGCTGGACAGCCTGGACGAGGCTGCGCTGGTGCGCATCCTGACCGAGCCGCGCAATGCGCTGGTGAAGCAGTATAAGAAGCTCGTGGAGCTGGATGGTGTGGATCTGGATTTTGAGGACGAGGCGCTCAAGGCAATCGCTCAGAAGGCGATCACCCGCAAGAGCGGCGCGCGCGGCCTGCGTGCGATCATTGAGGATGCGCTGATGGGCACGATGTTTGAGCTGCCCAGCCGCTGTGACGTGGAGCGCGTGGTTGTGACGAAGGATGTCATTACCGAAAACGCCGAGCCGACTCTTGTGCCAGGCGAGCCCAAGCGCAAGATTGGCGCGGGCAAGGCGCGTCGTGAAGGCGGTCCGGACAGAAGGCCGTCCGTGTCCTGATTGAGTGTTTTTTTCGCGGAAAGCAGAAATGCTTTCCGCGATTTTTGTCGTATAGGACATGCGCGAAGCGAAGAAGGGGTTTGGAGATGAAATCCCCAAGCAGGTTTGGGACTGGAGCTTGCCACGCCCAGTGGGCGAAACAGGCAGGCGGAACGTCTGGAATCGCAAGGGGCGACAACAAGTCGCGACTATGCGAGGTCCACGGACCGGCAGCCTAACGTATCCTGTATGATGCATAGAGCAAAATTTCCCGGGTGGACTTGGTCAGGCTGTATCGGTTGCAAATTGGGCATCATTCAGGTATAATAGATGAACATTGGCCGGACAGTTTACGAATCACGGCCAATCTGAAGGAGGAATAAGCCATGGCCAGAACAAAAAAGAAACGCACACAGCCGGTGACGCTGCCGATGCTGCCGCTGCGCGGGCTAATGGTCTTTCCGCATATGGTGATGCACTTTGACGTGGGCAGGAAGAAATCCATCGCCGCGCTGGAGCGCGCCATGATGGAGGATCAGCGCATCTTCCTCGTCGCACAGCGGGACATTGATGTGGATGATCCTACAATTGACGATATCTACCACGTGGGTACGATTGCTGCAATCAAGCAGGTGATCAAGCTCCCCGGCGATAACATCCGCCTGCTGGTAGAGGGCAAGAGCCGCGCAATCCTGCGCGCCGTAACGCAGGAGGAACCGTATTTTGAGGGCGCGCTGGACGAACTGCTGCAGCAGGATATTCCGGTATCCATCGAAACGGACGCGCTGATCCGCACAGCCCGCAATTACTTCGAGGATTACTGCAAGATGAGCGGACGCATCTCGCCGGAGACGGCGCAGTCCGTGCTGGAGATCGAAGCGCCGGGCCAGTTGGCGGATATGATCGCTGCCAATGTGCTGCAGAAGCTGGACGACCGCCAGCAGGTGCTCGAGGAGTTTGACGACTTGACCAGGCTGGAGAGCATCTGTGCAATCCTCGTGCGCGAGACGGAGCTCGCCGGCGTGGAGAAGAAGGTTCAGGCCCGCGTGCGCAAGCAGATCGAGCAGAACCAGAAGGACTACTTCCTGCGCGAACAGATCAAGGCGATCCAGACCGAGCTGGGCGACAAGGACGCCACCGATGTGGAGGACCTTCGTGAGCGCTTTGAAAAGACGCCCATGAACGACGAGGCGAAGGAAAAGACCGGACGCGAGCTGGAGCGTCTTTCACGCATGGCGCCGGGCAGTCCGGAGATCGGCGTGAGCCGCACGTATATCGAGTGGATGCTCGATCTGCCGTGGGGAAAGAACACGCCGGATAATCTCGATCTCAAGCGTGCGCGCCGCGTGCTGGCGGAGGATCATTACGGCCTTGAGGAAGTCAAGGAGCGTGTAATCGAATACCTGGCCGTCTGCCGGATCAAGAATAACATGAGGGGTCCTGTGCTCTGCTTTGTCGGCCCGCCTGGCGTCGGCAAGACGTCCATCGCCAAGTCCATCGCCAGGGCGCTGGGCCGCAAATTCGTGCAGATGTCGCTGGGCGGTGTGCGTGACGAGGCCGAAATCCGCGGCCACAGGCGCACGTATATCGGCGCAATTCCGGGTCGAATCATCTCCTCGATCAAGCAGGCCGGCACGCTCAATCCGGTGTTCCTGCTCGATGAGATCGACAAGATGGCTTCCGATGTGCGCGGTGATCCTGCGAGCGCGATGCTCGAGGTGCTCGACAGCGCGCAGAACAATGCCTTCCGTGATCACTATCTGGAGTGTCCGTTCGATCTCTCCGGCGTGATGTTCATCACCACGGCGAACTCGGTGGATACCATTCCGCGCCCGCTGCTGGATCGCATGGAGCTTATCGAGGTCAGCGGCTACACGGAGGATGAAAAGCTGAATATCGCCAAGCGCCATCTGCTGCCGAATCAGATCGCAGAGCATGGCCTTGCAGCCAAGAGCGTGAAGATGACCGACAAGGTGCTGCGCAGCCTGATTCAGGGCTACACCCGCGAGGCCGGCGTTCGCCGCCTGCAGCGCACGATCGGCAAGGTTGTCCGCAAGAGCGCTGTGCAGATGATTGACGAGGGCGTAGAAACGGTGAGCGTGTCCCAGGACAAGCTTGCGGAGTTCCTCGGCGCGCCGCGCTATCACTACGAAAAGGCGGGCAAGAAACCCGAGATCGGCGTGGTCAACGGCTTGGCGTATACGGTGGTCGGCGGTGATACCCTGCAGATTGAGACGACGACCATGCCGGGTACAGGCCAGCTGGAGTTGACCGGCAGCCTGGGCGACGTGATGAAGGAGAGCGCCCGCGCGGCGAAGTCCTACGTCCGCGCGCATGCGGCGGAACTGGGCATCGCAGAGGATTTCTACAAGACGCTTGATATCCATATTCATGTGCCGGAGGGTGCTGTGCCTAAGGATGGCCCGAGCGCGGGCGTGACGATGACCACGGCGCTGGTGTCTGCGCTGACGGGTATCGCTGTGAAGCAGAATGTGGCCATGACCGGCGAAATCACGCTGCGCGGACGTGTGCTGCCCATCGGCGGCCTGAAGGAAAAGCTGCTGGCTGCGCATCGTGCGGGTATCGATACGGTGCTCATCCCGAAGGAAAACCTCAAGGATCTGGAGGAAGTGCCGGAGAACGTGCGCAGCGTGATCACGATCATCCCGGCTGAGAAGGTGGATACCGTGCTGGAGACGGCGTTGTGCGAGAAGCCTGCGCCAAAAAAGAATACGACAGCGGCGAGCGCCGGCGTGCATATTCCCGCGGGCGAAGCGCCTGCCGCCGGACTTCAGGCCTGAGAATAGGAGAAAACTATGCTAGTCAAACGCGCGGACTTTATCACCTCGATGAAGGAGTACGGCGAGTTTGCGACCAAGGGTGCGCCCGAGGTCGCTTTCGCCGGAAAGAGCAACGTGGGCAAGTCCTCGATGATCAATAAGCTGACCAACAGGGGCAAGCTGGCGCGCACTAGCGCTACGCCTGGCAAAACGAGGCTGATCAACGTCTTCCAGATCAATCAGGAGATCAACTTCATCGATCTGCCGGGCTATGGCTTTGCCAAGGTGAGCAAGACGGAGAAGGAATCCTGGGGCAGGATGATGCAGAATTACTTTGCGACGACGGAGGATCTGTGCCATGTGTTCCATCTGGTGGATATCCGTCACGAGCCGACGACCGAGGATAAGGAGATGAACCTATTCCTGCGCCAGTCGGGGATCCCGTTTACGGTGATCGCTACCAAGGCGGACAAGATCAGCCGCGGCGCGCGCATGAAGCACATCGCGCCGATCTGCCGCGCGCTGGCCGTGCAGCCCTGGCAGGTAATTCCTTTCTCCAGCGAGGACGGCACCGGCAGGGACGACATCCTGAATAAAATCGAGGAAGTCTGCTATGCCGAGGTCGAAGTCGAGGAAGACGAAGCTTAATCCGCAATACAGCAAGTCCGCAGAGGCTATCCTCTGCGGACTTGTTTGCTGTGAGAAGCGGACACGCTGCTTTAGTGCAGCGTGTTTTTTTCGAGCTTCAGCTCTTCGTAATACCTGCGGATCTGATCGCGGTATTCATCGAGCAGGAGCAGAGCGTATTCTCCGTATTCGCGGGTCTGCTGATTGGGAGAATCAAAGAGAGCGGGATGGTTCTCCTTATCCAGAATGCAGTCCTGCAGCAGGACGTAGATGGATGTGTGCAGCGTATCGGCGATGCGGGTGAGCATCTCGATGGAAGCGGCGCACTCGCCGCGCTCCAGCCTGCCGTAGTGCAGCGGGGAAATGCCAATCTGCTCGGCGGCCTGCTCCTGCGTGAGCTGCGCGGCCTTGCGCGCTTTTTTGATGTTGTGGCCGATGATGGTAAATGATGCTTTCATATGAACTCCTTTGTAATGCATTTGGATATACTTATCCTATTTGATATTGTAAAGTGTAAATGGACATTTTGTCAAATATTATTTGACCAAGTCTTGTTCAGAACAGTGAAAACCTGCATAGAATAGCCCTAATAAAGGATGATTGGGGTTTAAGTATGTTTGGTGAACGTTTGAAGGCGCTTCGTTTGGCAAAGGGACTCAGTCAAGAGGAACTGGGTAAACGCTTAGGGGTATCGAAGCAAACTGTTTCGAATTGGGAGATTGAAAATGTAACGCCTGCTTTGGATATGTTTATCAATGTAGTAAACTACTTTCATACCACACCGAATTATATGCTGGGATATGAAGTTTATGCAGGTCTTGATGTAACTGGTTTGACAGAAAAAGAAGTTTCTCATGTCATGCTGCTCATAGACGATCTGAAAGCGCATCATCAAAAAGACAAATAAATAAATCAATAAATAAAAAACACAGGATTCTTGCAAATCCTGTGTTTTTGTTTGCAGATTATCTCGGGTAGCGCTTTTTGACGGGCTTGAATACCGGCGCCTTCGGGCGCTTTTTGCGGTGCCTGCGGATGAAGCGATGAATGGTGCGTAGCACGAGCAGCACAAGAACCGGCGGTACAAGCATATCCCAGCTGAAGCGGGGGAAGGGATTCTCGTCTGCGGCGGTGTAGGCCTCGATCTGCTCGAGCGTGGGCGGCGCGTTTTCGCGCATGGCGATGGAGCGCGTGGCAACCAGCTCGTATTCGGCGGTGTCGCCCGTTTCGGAATAGAACGTCAGCACGCCCATCACGTCGCCTACGCTGACCGGCGCGCGGAATTCCCGCGTCCAGCGGATAGAGGAGACCTGGCTGAAGTTTTCGCGCAGCAGATCGATCTTCTCTCTGTTTCCGACGATGATCATGTCCTTCGTCTCATCCACGGCGCGGATGCCCAGCGTCAGCTCGCCATGGTTGCCGTCTTCCAGCGAGAAGCCTGCGATATCGATCACGCGAGGCTCCTCGGCGTAGAGCGCCTCGGGGCTGATGGATTCGACCTGCGTGAAGCCGTATTCCATCATCTTGCGGGTATCCGTCCAGCGACCGGCCTTGGAGGTGTAGAATACGACGGAGATCAGCTCGATACCGCCGCGCTTAGCGCCGCCGACAAAGCAGTAGCCGGCGGGGTTGGTAAAGCCGGTCTTGATGCCGATGGCGTCCGGATAGAAGTAGCGGGTGTTTTCGACGTCGAGGATGTACGTGCCGCCCACCAGCGTGCGCTGAGGATGGCCGCCGCTTACGCCGTCGGTTGCGGGCATTTCGTAGGTGTTTTTGCTGACGAACTGGCGAAACAGATCGTTCTTCATCGCGGCTCTGGCGATGATGGCCATATCACGCACGGTGGTATAATGGTTTTCATCGTGCGCGCCGGACGGGTTGGCGAAGTTGGTATCTACCGAGCAGCCGAGCATCTGCGCGGTCTGGTTCATCAGATCGGCAAATTCGTAGACAGAGCCGCTCAGGTATTCTGCGATGGCGTTGGCGCCCTCGTTGCCCGATCGCACCAGCGTGGCGGCAATCAGATCCTTCATCATGACCTCTTCGCCTGCGCTCACGGGAATCTTGGCGTATGTCGGGGGAACGAGGTCGATGGCGTTTTGCGAGATGGTCACCCTGTCGTTTTCCAGGTCGGCCATGTTCAGGGCGATGTAAGCGGTGAGGATCTTGGTGGTTGAGGCCGGATACATGATCTCGTCGGCGTTCTTTTCGAAGAGCACCTCGCCGGTGGAGGCCTCAATCAGGATAGCGCTCTGGGCATAGAGCATGCTGGGATCCAGCAGCTCCGGATGCTTTTCGTCCCAAGGGATTGCATTGGGCGAAAGCTCCGGGTCCTTCCAGACATTTTCTTCGGTATTCGGATCAGCCTCTGCGGCCAGCGCCGGATAAGCGAAGCATGTTATCAAAAACGCGGCTGAAAGCAGCAGCGCAAGCAGGCGACGGGACAAGAAATTCCCTCCATATTATGGTCTGTTTGACACTTAGGCATATCATTTCCTTTTTACTATACCACTTTTCAGTTCAAATGTACAGCAGGAGATTGCACATGGGCGCGCCGGCTGGGCATAATTATTTCGAATATATGTCTGTTGACTGTAAATGTTACAGAAAAGGTAAAAAACTGTTTCAAATGGCTTGATTTTTGTCTGTTATATGCGTTACAATAGGAAAAGAAATGTTGACCTTATGGAATGAGGATGAAGATATGCCAAAGAAGATTCTACTTGTAGACGACGAGCCGTTGATTCTCAAGGGCCTCAAATATAGTTTGGAACAGGATGGATATGTTACGGATTCGGCGATGGACGGCGAGGAGGCGCTTGCCAAGTTCTTCGACGATCACTATGATCTGATCCTTCTGGATGTGATGCTGCCGGGCGTGGATGGCATTGAGGTGTGCCAGCGCGTGCGCGAGCGCTCCAATGTGCCGATCATCATGCTGACGGCCAAGGGCGAAGACATGGACAAGATCCTGGGTCTTGAGTACGGCGCGGATGATTATATGACCAAGCCGTTCAATATCCTGGAGGTAAAGGCGCGTATCAAGTCCATCTTCCGCCGCAGCCAGCCGACTGTGGAGACTGTGGAAGAGAAGCGCATTGTGCGCGTGCATGATCTGGAAGTCAACTGCCAGAGCCGCACGGTGACGCTGGCGGGCCAGGCTGTGCGCCTGACGGCCAAGGAGTTTGATCTGCTGCAGCTGCTCATTACCCATCGCGGCAAGGTATACAGCCGTGAGGCGCTGCTTGAAACCGTTTGGAAGTATGATTACATGGGCGATATGCGCACCGTGGACGTGCACATCCGCCGCCTGCGCGAGAAGATTGAGCGTGATAACTCCGGCCCGGAATTCATTCTGACCAAATGGGGAGTGGGTTACTATTTCACGGACAAGGACTAACCCGCTGCACTCTGTCAGGACCAAAATACTGATCGCCTTCCTGCTGGTTATTGGCGCGTCGTTCTATCTGGTAACGGCGTCGACGATCCGGCTGGTCGGCGATTCCCTTTTTGAGGACACTGTTGCATCGGGCATGACGGATGTGTCCGAGCTGTCTGCCGTGCTGGGCGAACAGATCGGACAGGAAAGCGCAGATGCGTTTTATCAGAGGCTGATTCAGGCGGCCCGCGCGGACGGGGGCCGTCTTTTGGTCGTGGATACGGACGGAAAGGTGCAGTATGATACGTTCGATGAGCGCTGCGGTACGCGCCTTGCGCTTGCGGAGGTGCATACGCTGCTGCGCGGCGAAAAGGAAAGCGACTATGGCTTCCATCAGGTGGATAACGGTATGCAACAGGCGCCGTCCGTGTTTGATCCGCTTACGGGCCGCGATGTAAACAGAAGCTGGGTAGGCTGCTTTGCTTCCAGTCTGTTTGACGGAAGCGAGCGCGTGGGCGTATTGGTGATGATTTCCTCCGTGCAGGATACCGTGGATTCGCTGATGTCCATGCGCGATCAGATGATGGGCATTTTCGGTATTGCGCTGGCGGTGGTGCTGGTGATGGCGGGCGTGATTTCCCGGATTGTGACCAAGCCGGTAGCGGAGCTTTCTGCCGGTATTGAGCGCATGAGTCAGGGCGATTACCGCCATCGTGTGCATGTGCCGGGCAAGGGCGAGATGGCGCAGCTGGCTGCTGCGTTCAACCAGATGAGCGAGCAGGTGCATAATCTGGACGAGGCACGCAACCAGTTCGTGTCCAATGCCTCTCATGAATTGAAAACGCCTCTGGCGACGATGAAGATTCTCGTGGAGTCGATGATCTATCAGGACGATATGCCGTCTGAGCTGCGCCAGGAATTCCTGACCGATATCAATAAGGAAATTGACCGTTTATCCTCTGTGGTTGGCGATCTGCTAACCCTGGTGCATATCGACAGCCATAAGCTGCGGCTGCGAAGAGAGATGATGGTCTTTTCTGAGGTGGTGCGCGAGAGCGTGAAGCGCCTTGCGCCGCTGGCCAAAAAGCGCGGCCAGGAGATTGAGGTGAATATCAGCGACCAGTGCGAGATGTTTGCCGACCCGGGCAAGCTGGCGCAGGTGTGCTACAATATCATTGAAAACGGTATCAAGTATACGCCGGATGGCGGAAAGATCACGGTAAACCTGCGCAGAATGGGCCGTGACGCCGTACTGGAAATCAGCGATACGGGCGTGGGCATTCCGGCGGACAATCTGGCGCATGTGTTCGACCGCTTCTACCGTGTGGATAAGGCGCGCTCGCGCGATACGGGCGGCACAGGTCTGGGCCTGTCGATTGTGCAGCAGATCGTTCGCCTGCATGCCGGCTCGGTAACGGTGCAAAGCGAGCAGGGCAAAGGCACGACCTTTACCGTGCAGCTGCCTGTGAAGTAAGGCTGCATGAAGCCGCAGCGAAGCAAAAAAAGGGTACGGATTCCTGCAGGGAATTCGGAAGACAGCGCTTTTGAGCAGATCCGGGCGAAAGCCCGGGAAAGGAGGGAGAAGATGAAAAAAGCGATCGCCTGCCTGCTGCTGGCGCTTGCGCTGGTGGCGGCGCTGGAGCCGCATGTGCGCAGACAAATCGCGGATGCGGTCGGCGCACGGCTTGCCTCGCGGGAGGAGCCTGCGAAGGCGGATGCTGCGCCCGCCTTCTCCCGGCAGCTGGGCGGCGCTCCTCGCACGGATATGCTGAATGTGACGCTGTATTTCCGCTTCGCGGATACGGCAGTGCTGGGCGCGCAGAGCGCGCAGCTGGATATCCGACGTGAGGAGACGATTGCCACAAGCATTGTGCAGCGCCTGCTGGAAGGGCCGGATATGCATCATGAGCATCTGAATGGCGTGTTTCCGCAGGGAACGGAGCTGATTTCTGTGCGCGGCGATGGAGCGACGGCGTTTGTTACGCTGTCCAGCGCCTTTTTGGGCAAGCCGGATGGCGCCCCTGCCGATTGGGAGGACCTGACGGTCTGGCAGGAGGAGGCTGCGCTGCGCAGAAGGCTGGCGGTGCAGTCGCTTGCGCTGGCGCTGACGGAGGATGGGCGCTACCAGCGCATGCAGCTGTACGTAGCCGACAGCGATGATGAAATTCCCCAACGGATTGCCATGGCATGGATGGATACGGGCGTGACCGATCCGTCGCTGGTGCTGGCGGCATGCCCGCGCGACGAACAGGCGCTGCTCACGCCCGGACGCGCGGTGGAGATGGTGATGGATGCATGGCAGCGGCAGAGCTGGCAGGAGATGTATCCGCTGATGGCGGATACGCAGGATGATCCGCTGCCTACGCTGAGCGTGTTTGAAAATGAGATGGCGCTCAGCGGCATTTCACTGCTGGAATACAGCGTGACGCCGGGCACGGTATCGCTGGACGGACGGACAGCGACGGTGGTGCTGGACGCGCAGATCCGATCCCGCGAAGGCGGAGATGCGCAGATTATCCGGGAATCTGTGCCGCTTGTGCGCATGCAGGATAACTGGGCCATGGAAGAGGCGACGCTCATGTCGCTGATGATCCGCGATTGATACGCAGGCACGGAGATGGTTGCAACGATGAAGGATTTCTTAAAACGCGCAGTGCTCGCGCTGTGGCTGGCGGCGCTTGCGTTTTCGCTTGGCGGCTGTGTAAATCAGATCAGCGAGCGGGAGATGGCGGACCTGTCCGCCTCGCCCATAGAAGCTGTCGTAGATGCGCCGTATGAGGACAGCATGGCTGCCAAGGAAGAATGGGTTACGCTGTATTTTCTGGATGAGGATGGCAGCGCCCTGCTTCCAATGATTCGAAAGATCACGGCGGAAGGCGGCGTAAGCTGCGCGCAGGCGGCGCTGGAAGCGCTGCTGCAGGGTCCGGTGCAGGGTGAACGCGGCGCAAGCTGGCCCGATCTGGGCGCTTCGCGCAGCGACAGGCTGCTCGAGGTTTCTGCGGGTGTGGCCACGGTGGATCTGCCTGCGCATGCACGCACGCTGCCGCAGGAAACGCTTTACGCCATTCGTATGGCGATTGCCAATACGCTGACAGAATTTTCGGATATCTCCTATGTAAACGTGCTGGTCGGCGGCCGTGAGGAAGGCTTGGATCTGGGCGCAACGCTGCCCGTGGGTACGTTTACGCGCGTGGATGAGCTGGATGCCGCTTCTCGTTACAGCCGCCTGCTCAAGCAGCGCCTCTCCGGCGAGGGCGTCAAGCTGCTGACTACGCTGTATTTCCCGACGGCGGATGGCAGAATGGTGCTGCCGGAGGTGCGCAATGTCGCCTATGCGCAGGTTTCGCCGATCGAATACCTGTATACGCTGCTGGGCGAGCTGGGCAAGGGCGCCAGCCTGGAGCTGTGCGCGCGCGAAGTGCCGCCGCCGCTGGAGTATATTAAGGAGATGCCGGAAATCGTGCGTACGGAGGACGGCTATCTGGCGATTGAGCTTTGCTTTGATCAGGAACTGGAGGAGGAGCTTGCGCACAGCGGCATGACGCTTGGCGTCTATCTGGCGATGCTCAGCGATACGCTGATGGGCTTTGTGCCGGGCGTGGAAGGGCTTAAGGTTTCCGTGGGCGAGTGGGACGTGACTGCGCTGGAGGCGGAACAGACGCCGGATGGACGCGGGATTGTCTTCGAGCAGGGCCTTGTGACCCGGAGCGATTTTACGGGCTACGCCGGCGCGCCGGTGACGCTGTATGCGATGGAGGGCGACGGCCTTGTGCGCGTTCAGCATGTTGTGGCGCAGACGCAGGCTTACAGCGCGCGCATGCGCCTGGCTGCACTGATGGAGCTTGAGGGGCGCTATGCGCTGCCTCAGGGCCTTTTTGAAACGGATATTCTGGCTGTCTGCGAGGGGACGGACATGATCGCAGTCAATCTTTCTTCGCAGTTTGCCCAGAAGATCAAGTCTGCCGGCGCTCAGCGCGAACGCGCCTCGGTGTATGCCATGGTCAATACCCTGACGGAGGGAACGGACATCGCGCGCGTGTTCTTCTTCTTCGAGGGCGAACAGGTGGAGGCACTTGCGGGTGCGCTGGAGATGCGCGGATCGTTTACGCGCAATCCCGGAATGGTGGTGAACTGACGATGGATCAGTGGGTATTCTTTGATGAGCTGAAGGCTGGAAAGGTGTACAACGTCTACCTGTTTTACGGTCCGGAGGCATATATCCGTAAGAGCGCGATGGCTGCTCTGGAAAAGAAGATCCTCATGCCGGGTCTGGAAAGCATGAACCGAACGGTAATGAGCGCACCGGGCGCTCAGGCAATCATCGAGAACTGCGAGACGCTGCCGATGATGAGCGATTATCGCCTGATTATCGTGCAGGATTGCGCGCTGCTTGGCAGCGGCAAGGCGAAGGATGAAGCGCAGGACAGTGAACTGCTGTGTGATTACCTGCCAAAGGTACCGCCGACAACCTGCCTGGTGTTTGATCTGAGCACGGCGATAGATAAGCGCAAAAAGCTGAGCAAAGCGCTGCTGGCGATGCCCGGCGCGGTATCCTTTGATGCGCTGGATGATGTGCAGCTGGCCAAGTGGATCGGCCAGACGCTTCGCCCGATGGGCAAGAAGATGGACCGGGCCGCCTGCGAAACGCTGGCTTTTACCAGCGGACGCGACCTGACGATGCTGCATGGCGAGCTGCTCAAACTGGCGGCGTATGTGGGCGAGCGTGAAAGCATCACGGCGGAGGATATTGACAGGATTGCCACGCATACGGCGGAATGCACGGTATTTACCATGGTGGACGCGCTGTCTGCAGG
>JAFQIF010000187.1 GCA_017397695.1 Clostridia bacterium | reverse complement strand
TGTTTCTGCGACGGCAAGACCATCGTGCCGATGCGCGCCAGTCAGGATCACAAGCGCGTGTATGACAACGATCAGGGCCCGAATACCGGCGGCATGGGTGCATTCGCGCCGAGCCCGTTGTATACCCAGGAAATTGCGCAGCGCACCATGAACGAGATCCTCGTGCCGACGCTGAACGCCATGAATGCCGAGGGTTTTACCTTCAAGGGCGTGCTCTACGTGGGCCTGATGCTCACCGAAAAGGGCCCGAAGGTGGTCGAGTATAATGCGCGCTTCGGCGATCCGGAGACGCAGGTCGTGCTCCCGCTGCTTGACAGCGATCTCATGGAGATTATGATGGCCGTGCGCAATCAGACCCTGTCCGATCTGGATATCCAGTGGAAGCAGGAATCTGCTGCGTGCATCGTGCTCGCCAGCGGCGGCTACCCTGGCAAGTACGAGGGCGGCAAGGTGATCACCGGCATGGATAAGGCCGAGGAGATGGGCGCGACTGTGTACCATGCAGGTACTAAAATGGCAGACGGTGAGTTTGTGACCGCAGGCGGCCGCGTGCTGGGCGTGACTGCGCTGGGCGGAAGCCTGAAGGCTGCTGTGGAGAGCGCGTATGCCGCTGCGAAGCAGATTCATTTTGACGGCGTACATATGCGCAGCGACATTGGCAGCAAGGATTGTTAAAAATACAATTCAGATACCTTGAAATGATAAAAACAACAAAGCGAGGTTTACAGCCTCGCTTTGCTGTGCTAGAATAACCGCTATCTAAGATCAAGCGGGAGGTAACCAACCATGAAGTTTTCAGGAAGCTATGTAGCGATCGTTACGCCGTTTCATCCGGACGGCAGCGTGAATTTTGATAAGCTCAAAGAACTGGTGAAGTGGCATCTGGCCGAGGGCACGGATGGCATTGTTGCGCTGGGTACGACCGGTGAATCGAGCACCATGAGCCACGAAGAGGACGACGAGGTCGCCCGCTGCGTGATCGAGACGGTGAATGGCAGGATTCCGGTTATCTGCGGCGCGGGCTCCAACAGCACGCAGACCCAGCTGGAAAAGAGCCGCAAGTATCACGATATGGGCGCGGACGGCTTACTGCTGATCACCCCGTATTATAACAAGGCGAATGACGAGGGTATGTACCGCCATTTTGCCACGGTAGCGGATACGGTCGATACGCCGATCATCCTGTACAATGTACCGGGCCGCACGGGCTGCGCCATCTCTCCGGCTTGCTGCGCGAGGCTGGCAAAGCATCCGAATGTGGCGGGCATCAAGGAGGCCAGCGGCAATATCAGCTATGCGGCGCAGATCGCCAAGCTGCTGAACGACGATTTCTGCATGTTCTCCGGCAACGACGATATGATCGTGCCGATGATGAGCCTGGGTGCGGTGGGTGTAATCTCCGTGTGGGCGAATATCTGTCCGAAGGAGAGTCATGATCTGGTGGCGGCGTTTGCTGCAGGCAATGTAGCGAAGGCGCGAGAGATCCAGCTCAAATATCTGGAACTGATCAACACCCTCTTCTGCGAGGTCAATCCGATTCCGATCAAGGAAGCGATGAACCAGCTGGGTATGGGTGTGGGCGGCTATCGCCTGCCGCTGTGCGAGATCTCCGACGCAGGCCGCGAGAAGGTCCGCTGCGCGCTGGAGGTGCTCAGGTGAATCTGGCAGTCATCGGCAATGGCCGAATGGGAAAGATGATTGAGAGCGTTTGCGCGCAGGGCGACGACTTCTGCGTGGCGGGCTTTGTCGGCCCGGGAGACCATGCGCATCTGGGCGAGATTGCGAATGCGGATGCGGCGATCGATTTCTCCTATCCCGGCAATCTGGATATGGTGCTCATGGAGGCGGTTGCAAGGCGATTGCCGCTGGTGATCGGCACGACAGGCCTGACCGCCGAGCAGGGCGACGCGATCCGCGCGGCAAGCGATCTGATTCCCATCGTCTGGGCGAACAATTTCTCCACCGGTGTGACCGTGCTTGTGCGCCTTGCGCGCATGGCTGCCGAGGCGCTGGGCGAAGATTTTGACATCGAGATCAGCGAAACGCATCACAACAAAAAAGAAGACGCGCCCAGCGGTACGGCGAAGATGCTGCTTTCGAGCGTCGATCCGCATGGCGAATACGCTGTGGTGAACGGACGCGAGGGAAGACCCGGAAAGCGCGGCCGCGAGATCGGCATGCACGCGCTGCGCGGCGGAACGGTCGTGGGCGAACACAGCGTGCATTTCTTCGGCAGGATGGAGGAGATTGAGCTGCGCCACAGGGCAGACAGCCGCGAGATCTTCGCCCGGGGCGCACTGCGGGCGGCGGCCTTTGCCGCCAAGGCGAAGCCGGGCCTGTACGATATGGAAGATGTACTGTTCCCGCAAGAATAAATAAGCTGAAGAATCAGGAAAAAATGCTGCTTGCTAAGGAAGTATTCGAGGGCCTTATTCCCGAAGAATACGTCTTGGAAGCAAGCCCGGAGGGTGAGCAAAAAGATGGATGCATACGAGATTATCGAGGCGATTCGCTCGGCGAAGAAGAAGACGCCGGTGAAGGCCTATATCAAGGTGAGCAAGCCGCTTGCCTTTGAAAACTGCCACGTGTTTACCGGCACGGATATGGTCGTTATCGGCGACTATGCCGACATCGAGCCGGTGCTTGCGGCCAACAAGGACGCAATCGAGGATATCGTGATCGAGAACGACCGCCGCAACAGCGCGCTGCCGCTGCTGGATATGAAGCATATCGGCGCGCGCATCGAGCCGGGCGCGATCATCCGCGACCGCGTGGAGATCGGTGACGGCGCGGTGATCATGATGGGCGCGATCATCAACATCGGTGCAGTGATCGGCGAGGGTACGATGATCGACATGGGCGCCGTGCTGGGCGGTCGTGCGATCGTGGGTAAAAACAGCCATGTCGGCGCAGGCGCTGTGCTTGCGGGCGTGGTAGAGCCGCCGAGCGCGACGCCGGTGACCGTGGGCGATAACGTGATGATCGGCGCGAACGCCGTGATCATCGAGGGTGTGCGCGTGGGCAACAACGCCGTGGTTGCGGCAGGCGCTGTGGTTACGCAGGATGTACCGGACAATGCGGTTGTCGCGGGCGTGCCGGCGCGCGTGATCAAGATGAAGGACGAGAAGACCAGCGCCAAGACCGCGCTGGTGGATGCGCTGCGTGAGCTGTAAGCCGCGCAAAAGAAAAAACATGGGCAGGTGACAGCGGATGCACAAGAGAAGAAGCGTGATTGCCACGGGTGCGGCAGCCCTGCTGCTGGCGCTTTGCCTGCTGCCGCTGTCACATCTGCTGTCCATGCCCCAGGATGATCCGGATGCCGAAAAGGGCAGGATGATCGTGGAAGCTCTGAATCAGTACCGCGAGTACGAGCATGCGCGCCGCAGCATTGCCGTGCAGCCGCCGATGCCGATCGAAGAGGCGTGGGCGATTGAGGATACGCGCCATGAGGCGGAGACGCCGCTGGTTGAGCGTATGCGAAGCGGCAATTCGGTACTGGGATATGACCGGGAAGAGCGAACCTTTTACTGCACGCTGGGCATGAACTGCGGCGACGACTGGCCCGTCATTGAGCTCTTTGCTGAAGGCGCCGCTCAGGAGTCGGTTCAGGTGGCCTGGATCGACGACTATGCGTACGACTATCCGGAGGATGCGCTGCGCGACGAATACCGCTACGAGCTGCTGGCCTATACGGATACGCAGTACGAATACATCGGCCTGATCTTCACCGGCATGCCGATCGTATCGCTGCATATAGGCTATGACGGCGAGTTGGGCGAAAGCTATGTGCCTGCCCGCGTGAGCGTATCGTCTGCGGAGCATGAGGCGGTTGAATCGGCGGCGCTGACGCACATCCGAGGCGGCGGCGTGTACAAGGGCATTGACAAATTCTCCTACCGCGTGGAGTTGCACGACGAGCAGGCCAAAGGCCAGGGCAAGGCGAAAGCAGACAGCATGCTGGGCATGCAGCCGAGCACGGACTGGCTGCTGCTGAGCAACGCGCAGGAGGAAACGGCGGTGCGCAATCACCTCTGCTACGATCTGTGGAACAGATGGAACGCGGAGAAAGGCGCGCCGATGATGCTGGAAAGCCGTCTTGCGGAGCTGTTTGTGGACGACGAGTACATGGGCATCTATCAGGTGATGCCGTCGGTGGATGTGGAAGGCGAGATTGTGCGCATGGGCGGCAGCCTGAAAACGGACAGCGCTGTGCGTATGGTCATCGAAACCAACCGGCACGAACGGCCGAACATGAGCTATGCGGCCGATTCCGGCTTCTTTGTGGAATGCCGTTATTCGCCCTATGCCGATCCGATGCGCGTGTTCAACGATTTTGAGGACTATGCGCGCCTGAGCATGAGCACAGAAAACAGGCTCGGTGATGCAGAATTTGCCGAACTGGCACAGCGCTGCCTGGATGTGGATGCGATGATCTCGTATTATCTGTTTATGCAGGCATGCGGATTGGGCGATAATGTTTTCAACAATCTCTATATCTGGAATATCCGCGAGGGCGACCGCTTTGTGTACCGCGTGTCCCCGTGGGATATGGACCTGAGCCTGCAGGAGACGGGCTATCTGGAGGACGGCTCCGTGATTCCATATTACGAGGAGCGCATGGTGCTGCCCACCCGGCTGCTGGATCTGGATGTCGCAGGCGCGCGGGAGAAGCTGTGGAAAACCTGGAAGCAGAAGCGTGAAACGGTGCTCATGGATTCCGAACTGGAAAAATGGATCATAGATGTACAGGAGTATGTCAACGGGTCCGGTGCATATCGCCGCGAGGCGAATAAATGGCGCGGCGGCGCATATGAACTGAATCTGTCGCAGATTCTCACCTTTGAAATTGAACATATGTGGACCGTAGAGACCACTTTGAACGAGCGCTGGCCGCTTGAAGGACAGCAATAAATAAACACAGAAACGGATGGGTGAATGCAGATGCACATGAGAAGAAAGATAATCGGCACGGGACTGGCGGTATTGCTGCTGGTCGCTGTATTGCTGCCTGCTGCGCATCTGCTTTCCAGCGGGCAGGGCGCTGTGGACGCAAACGATGCGGATCACATGGTGAAGCCCATGCTCGCCATGCTGGCCCAAAGCCCGCAGATGAAAGCGGACGCGGCCGTGGAGCCCGTTATGGAGCTGGAGGACGCCTGGGAAATCGAAGATACGCGCGAGGAATGCTGGGAGACGCCGCTGGTGATCGGCATGCGCAATGGCCAGAGCGAAATGGGCTTTGACCGCGAGAGCAATACGTTCTACTGCACGCTGGGCATGGAGGATACAGGCGACTGGCCGGAGCTTGCGCTCTTTGCGCAGGGCGCGGCAGGCGCAGAGAACCTGCGCGTAGCCTGGATCGATGACTACACCTATGATTACCGCAGCGACGCCATCCGCGACGGCTATCGTTATGAGCTGATGGCGTATACCGATACGCAATATGCCTATTTCGGCGTGGTCTTTACCGGCCTGCCGATTGTGACGCTGCATGTGCACGGCGGAGAAGAGGCGCTGGGCGAGGAATACATCCCTGCGCGTGCTGCCGTGTCCAGTGCGGATCATGAGGCGATCAATTCCGGCGCATGGGTGCATCTGCGCGGCGGCGGATTTGTGAAGGAATATCCGAAGTGGAGCTTCCGCGTGGAATTCCACGAGATGACGCCCACGGGCGACGACAAGGCGCTGCGCAGCGTGCTGGGCATGCCGGCAGATACGGACTGGCTGCTCATTGCCAATGCGGCGGATCCGACCTGCTCGCGCAACGAGCTGGCCTGGCAGCTGTGGCGGGACTGGAACCCGGACGGCAAAGCGTTCATGCTCCAGCAGAGCCAGATGGTCGAGGTGTTCCTCGACGACGAATACGTGGGCCTTTATCAGGTGATGCAGCGCATCAACGAAGAGAGCGAGATTGTGCGCATGGGCGGCAATCTGGGTACGGACTATGTGGCGCGCGTGATCAAGCCCGTGAACGAGGGCGATAAGCCGCGTGCCGACTGGATGGATACGGTTGAATTCTGGGCGGAGCTGCGCTATGCGCCGCAGGGCCAGTTCAACCAGAAGGCGTTTGACCGCTTTAAGCCGTATGAGCTGATGAACGATCAGGCGGGCAAGCTGCTCGATGACGAAACCTTTGCCGAGGTCTGCGCGAAGACGGCGGATGTGCGCGAGCTGCTGGAGTATTTCCTGTATGTGCAGGCGGCGGGCCTGGGCCACGACAACGTGTTCAATAATGTGTACATGTGGGCTCTGCGCGACGGCGATCATTTCGTCTATCATCTCTCGCCCTGGGACATGGACATGGCGTTTACCCAAATGTTTGGCTCAGACAGCGACATCATCAACCTGTATCATAAGCAGACCTGGCGCATGCTGGATATGAACATCGGCGGCGCACAGGATATTCTGTGGGAAATCTGGAATGAGAAGCGGCAGACCATCGTCTCTGACGATGCGATGTACACGCGCTTCCAGGATTTTGAGGACATGATCAACCGTTCCGGCGCGTACCTGCGCGAGACGGAGAAATGGCAGGGCGGCGCGCAGGAGCTGAGCCTTGGCGAGGTGCTCGGCTTTGCGATGGAGCATCTGAATACCATCGACAGGCAGCTCAGCCAGTTCTGGCCGCACGAAAACGCCATTCATCAGGAATAATCACCCATCAGGCGGCAGCATTTGGCTCCGCCTTCTTTGGCATATCGCCGGAAAGGAGAAACGGGGACATGAAGCGATTTATGAGGCTGCGCCTTCTGGCAGGCATGGCGCTGCTGCTGGGCTTGCTGGGGGCTGTTGTGGTCTGTGCGTCCCCGTATGCGCCGGTTGTGGAACCGGTGATGGAGATCGAGGAGATCTGGGCGATCGAAGATGCGCGAACGGAAAGCGAAGCGCCGCTGGTCACCAGGCTGGAAAATCATGGTCAGGCGCTGGGCTACGACGCGGAAAGCAACACGTTTTATTGCACACTGGGCATGGGAAACAGCGATGCGTGGCCGGACATCCGGCTGACTGCGCCGGATGCGAAGGATGTTCGATTGGTGCTTGTGGACGATTACGGCTACGATTGGTGCGCCGACGCTATCCGCGACGGTTACGAGTATCAGATCATGGCGTATACGGATACGGAGTTCTCCTATGCGTATCTGGTGTTTACGGGCCTGCCGATTGTGACGATTGACACGCATGGCGATATGCTGCTGCCGCACGAGGATATCCCCGTGGAGGTGACCGTGAGCAAGGCGGGCGAACCGGGCGTGCGCGCGCACGCGCGCGCGCATGAGCGCGGTGACACAACGCTGCGCATGCGCCCCAAGCACGGCATCAAGGTGGAATACACCAGAAACAGCGACGGTACGCGCAAGACGACGCAGGAGATGCCCATCCTGGGTCAGACGGATGAATTCATTCTGATTGCCTGCTCGATGGATCAGCTGCTGATTCGCGATAAGCTCAGCTGGGATTTGTGGAACGGCATCGCCGACGCGGGCGAGCCCTTCGGCGAGCGCGGCACAACCTACTGCGAGGTCTTCGCGGGCGACGAATATCTGGGCGTTTATGTAATGATGCTGCCCTTTGATTATGCGCAGGAGATCTCGCGGCTTGGCGCGGATGCGGCGGCGACGGACGGCTTGTACCGCCTGGCGGGACGCAGCGTACATGAGTTCGACAAGGCGCTGATTCAGGATCACCGCAATATGTATTATGAGCAGCACTATGTGCCCTCGGGCGAGACGGGCCATGCGTGCATCGAGCCGTATCTGGCGATGTACGCGCAGGAGGACGACAGGCTCTTCAGCGAGCAGGCGGTCAGGCTGCTGGATATCGATTCCGTGCTGCGCTACACGCTCTACGTACAGGCCTGCGGCATGACGGACAACACGCACAACAACCTTTACATCATTGCCCATCGCGAGGGCGACGGCTGGCGCTATCTGTTTGCGCCGTGGGATCTGGATGTATCCTGGGGACGTGACGACGAGGAGAATTCCGAGGTCTGGTATGAGTTCCCGCTCTTTGACAGGCTGGTGGCGCTGGATTGCGGCGGCATCGTGCGCGACAGGCTCGCAGCTATCTGGCAGGAAATGCGCGCAAGCGCCTTCAGCGAAGAGAATATCGGGCAGCTGCTTGACCGCTACAACACGGAGCTGAACGATTCCGGCGCGTTCTATCGCGATGCGGTGCGCTGGAATCGCCCCAACAGCTATTCGGAAAACTACAACATTTATTCCTATGCCAGCGCGCGCATCGCAATGATGGACAGACGCATCGAGGAGATGACGAGCGAGGGACTGCGCGGCAGAAGGCTGCGCGTTCAGGGCTACACGACCTTTGACGAGGGCCCGCTGGAATGACGACAAAAGGTGAAAGGAGCGCTGCACATGAGAAAGCTGAAGCTGCTGTTGGGTATGCTTCTGTTCGTGGGCGTTTTGGCGGCCGCTGTGTTATGGGGCTCGCCGTATGCTGCCGTGGTGGCGCCTGCGCCGGAGAATATCGAGGACATCTGGGATATTGAGGATGCGCGCAGCGAAAGCGAAGCGCCGTTGGTAACGGCGCTGGAGCTAGGCGGCGTGCCGCTGGCCTACCGACCGGAAACGAATACGTTCTATTGCACGCTTGGGCTTGAAAACGGCGAGTCCTGGCCGCAGATGCATCTGACTGCGCCGAACGCCCCGGGCGTACAGCTCATGTTCGTGGATGATTACAGCTACGATTGGTGTCAGGACGCGCTGATGGACGGCTATCCCTATCAGGTGCTGGCGTATACGGATACGGAGTTTGCCTATTTCGATATGATCTTTACCGGACTGCCGATTGTACAGATCACGTCCGAGGAGATCATCACTGAGCTGGATACGCCCGTACAGTTCACCTTCAGCGTGCATGGCGAGGAGGCGCTGCGTTCCCCGGCGCGCGTGCACCTGCGCGGAGACAGAAGCCTGACCTGGAAGCCCAAGGGCGGCTACCGCGTGGAATTCACCCGCGGCGGCGACAGCGGCAAGATTCTGCGCAGCGTGGCGGGCCTGTGCGATACGCAGGAGCTGCTGCTTTTGCCGATTGCCATCGATGGCACGATGATGCGTGACCGACTGAGCTGGGACGTGGTGAACCTGGCGTTTGACAGGAAAGAGGGCTTTGCCGGCCTGCCCAACCAGTATGTCGAGGTCTTTGTAGATGGCAGCTACGAGGGCGTATACCTGATGCTCAAACCCTACGACATCGGCGATGAGATGCGCAAAGAAGGACAGGAGACCGTCTTCAGGGACAGCCTGTACCGCGTATCCCGCGTGGAGATGGTGACCGACAGGCCTGTGATCGCCGATCCGACGGATCCTGAGGTCGGTTTCGAGCTGTTCTACGCGCCCAATATGGCGTACGGCTTTGATGCGCTTGCGCCGTATCTGGATCTGGTGGCCGAGCAGGATGATGCGCTCTTTGCCCAAAAGGCGGCTGCGTGCCTGGATATCGATTCGCTGCTGCGTTACTATATTCTGGTGCAGACGGGCTGCATGGTCGATAACGTCAAGAACAACATGTACATTTGGGCGCACCAGCAGGATGGCGGCGTGAAGTATCGCTTCGCCTTCTGGGATATGGATCTGACCTGGGGCCTGTACGCAGGCGAAGAGGGCGACCGCTGGGTGGAACTGGCGGTAGCCGAGCGCGTGATCGGTCTGGATGTGGGCGGCGCGAAACAGCGCGTGCGCGAAATCTGGGAGAGCCTGAAGGCGCGCGGGTTTACGATTGAGACGATCGAGGCGCTGATCACGCAGTATGTGCGCGAGCTGGGCGACTCCGGCGCGTTTGCCCGCGACAGCGAGCGCTGGGAGAAGGGCAGCTTCTACCCGGACGGCTATGAGATCGTGAGCTTTGCCTCGGCGCGCTTTGAGATGATGGAGGCATGGATTGCTTCCCTTGAACAGGAATGAACAGAAAGGCTGAATGCGCTATGAGATTTCGGATACTGACGGCGATTGCTGCGCTTGCGCTGGTGATTGTCGGCGTGGTGGTCTTCGCTTCGCCGTATGCGCCGGTGGTTACGCAGGCGCCGGAGAATATCGAGGAGATCTGGGATATCGAGGATACGCATCAGGAGAGCGACGTGCCGCTGGTAACGGCGCTGGAAAACTGCGGCGTGCCTCTGGCATATGATGCGGCAGCCAATACGTTTTACTGCACGCTGGGCCTCAGCCATACGGACAGCTGGCCCGAGATCCATCTGACTGCGCCGGATGCTTCGCATGTGCAGCTGCGCTTTGTGGATGACTACAGCTACGACTGGTGCGCCGACGCCGTCCGTGACGGTTATCCCTATCAGGTGATCGCCTATACGGATACGGTGTTTTCCTACTTCGACGTGGTATTCACGGGCCTGCCGCAGCTGTGCTTTGATACCCGCGGCGCGGAGCTGACCACTGAGGATTCTCCCGTGGACGTGACCATGATGGCCTACGGCGAGGCGCCGCTTGTGACGACGGCGCGGATGCATCTGCGCGGCGCATCGACGCTGCTGTTTGAAAAGCAGGGCTACAAGCTGGAATTTACGCGCGAGAAGGACGGCGGCTCCAAGAAGAGAGAGGCTATCGTGCCGGGCTTTGGCGCGGCCAACGACGTGGCGCTGCTGCCCTGCAGGCACGACGAGACCAAGATGCGCGACAGGCTCAACTGGGACATGTGGGCCGAGCTTACGGCGGATAACGAGCCGTTCGGCGCGCGTAGGGCAGAGTATGTCGAGGTATTCAAAAACGGCGAATACTTTGGCTTGTATCTGATGCTCGAGCCGGTGGATGTGAAGGAGGAGCTTGCCCTTGCGGACGGCAGCCGCCTGAATACCGACAGCCTGTATCGCACGGCGGCGCTGAATTTCTCGCGCGACCGTGAATACTACAAGCATCCGCATCGCGCAAATGCGGGCTACGAGCTGTATTACGCGCCGGCGGGGGCAGATACGTTTGACAAGCGCTTTGCGGGTCTGCTCCCTTATCTGGAGCTGACGATGACACAGGACGATGAGACGTTCGCCCGGCGCGCGCTGGAATTGTTTGATCTGGACAACCTGCTCACGTATTCGCTTCTGATGCAGGGCGGCGCGATTGCGGATAACTTCTTCAACAACATGTACATGTGGGCGCATCCTGCTCAGGACGGCGGCATGCAGTATCGCCTTGCGCCGTGGGATCTGGATATGTCCTGGGGCTTTGAGAAGGACGAGATTGGCGAGGAATTTGAGCGCTGGCTGTATTTCCCGGTACTCGACAGAATGCTGAGCCTCGATGCGGGCGGTATCCGCCAGAAAGCGTATGACATCTGGCAGCAGCTGCGCACTTCGGTTTTCAGCCTGGAGTATCTGGAGGCAAAGATTGAGGAATACACGTTCCTGCTGGGTGAAAGCGGCGCGCTGATGCGCGACGCCGAGCGCTGGGGAAGCGATATGACGTATCCCGACGGCTATGAACTGATCACCTTTGCCGAAATGCGATGGCCGCTGCTGGATGAGGCAATGGACATGATTCTCGCCAGCGATGGTCCGGTGGATTTCCTGGAGCGGTCTCATTACGAACAGAAGGCCGGCGCGATCCATCTTGAGGATGATGACGGCTATGCTGCATATTACGAAGCGGTGCAGGCCGAGATGGAGCGCTATCTGCAGGCCGCCGAAGACGAATACTACGAAGACGAGTATTACGAAGACGACGGAGAGTATGACGAATGAAGAGATTCGCTCTGCTGACGCTCATCCTGGTGATGGCGGCGCTGCTGACTGCAACGGTGGTGTTCTGCTCTCCGTATGCGCCGGTGGTGGAGCCCGTGAGGGAGATTGAGGAGATCTGGGCCATCGAGGATGCGCGCACAGAATGCGAAACGCCGCTGGTGACGAGGCTGGAAAACCACGGACAGCGGCTGGGCTATGACGCGCAGCAGAACATATTTTACTGCACGCTGGGCATGGGGCTGGAGGGCGACTGGCCGCAGCTTCACCTGACCGCACCGGGCGCAAAGGACGTTCGCCTCGTATTTGTGGATGATTACAGCTATGACTGGTGTGCTGATGCCATCCGCGACGGCTATGAATACCAGATCCTGGCGTACACGGATGAGGAGTATTCCTACGCGCAGATCGTCTTTACCAGCCTGCCGATCGTGACGCTGACGGCAGGAACGGCGATCACCGCGCACGAGGATGTACCGGCAGACGTGACGGTGAGTTGGGCGGGTGAAACGCCGGTGGATACCACGGGCCGCGCACACAGGCGCGGCGCGACCAGCCTCAACAAGACGCCGAAGAACGGCTTTAAGGTGGAATTTACCCGAGGCGAAGCCGGCGGCCGGGCGCAGGTGGGCGTACCCTTCCTGGGCATGACGGACGACATGACGCTCATCGCCTGCTCCATTGATCCGCTGATGATCCGTGACAGGCTGAGCTGGGATCTGTACAATGCCTTCATGGGTGAGGACGAGGCCTTCGGTGATCTGAACACGCGCTACGTTGAGCTGTTTGTGGATGATGATTATCACGGTGTGTACCTGCTGATGAAGCAGTACGACTATGCGCAGGAGATGGCCAAGGAAGCGCCCGCGGCGCCTTTGTCGGATAGCTACTACCGCACGGTGGACGGCGTGATCGCCAACCCCGAGCGTCCGGTGATCACCGATTATCTGGGGCACAGCTACGAGCAGTTCTATGCGCCAGCAGGCGAGACGGATTTTCAGTCCATCCGGCCGTATCTGGATATGATCGCGCTGGAGGATGATGCAGCCTTCAGCCGCAGGGTGATGCAGCTGATGGATCTGGATTCCGTGATCCGCTATGCGCTGTTCATCGAGGCGTGCGGCATGATTGACAACGAATTCAACAATCTGGGGATCTGGGCGCATCATGCTGACGGAAGCGTCCGCTATCGCTACGTGCCCTGGGATCTGGACATGTCCTGGGGCATCGGCGACGGGCGCGACGCGGAGGCGTGGTATTCGTTTGATCTGTTCAACCGGATGCTCAGACTAGACTGCGGCGGCGTGGTGCGCGAGCGCACTGCGCAGATCTGGCAGGAGCTGCGCAGCGAGGCGTTCAATCAGGAGAATATGGACGCCTTTATGGCCCGCTATGACGAGGCGCTGAACAGCTCCGGCGCGTTTTACCGCAACGCGCAGCGCTGGGAGCGCAGCCACGAGATGCTGGATACCTACGAAATCTATTCGTATGCCATCGCCCGGTTTGACATGATGGACAGGCGCGTGGCCGAAATTGCAGGCGATGCACTGAAGGACCGCCAGATCTGGGTGGACCGTTACGAGATTAAGGATATGGGCGCGCTCGATCAGACGATGCGCGGGCTTGAATAAGGAGGAAGCGCCATGAAGAGACTGCAGCTGCTTGCGCTCATCGCGGCGCTTCTTTTCGTGCTCGCAGGCACGGTGCTGATGGGCTCGCCGTATGCGCCCGTTGTGCAGCCGGTGATGGATATTGAGGCGATCTGGGATATTGAGGATACGCGCACAGAGCGTGAGAGGCCGCTTGTGACCGTGATGGAAAACCATGGCGCGCGCCTGGGCTACGACGAAACGGAGAATACGTTTTACTGTCCGATCGGACTGGACACGGGCGACGAGTGGCCGCAGCTGCATCTGACTGCGCCCGGCGCAGGAAATGTGCGCATTGCCTTTGTGGATGATTACAGCTACGACTGGTGCTCCGATGCGCTGCGCGACGGCTACGCTTATCAGCTTATCGCCTACACCGATACGGAGTATTCCTATGCGCAGATCGTCTTTACCGGGCTTCCGGTGGTGACGCTTGAGGCGGACGGCCCAATCAGCTATGCCGATACGCCGGCACAGGTGACGGTTGCTTCGCCAGCGGGCGCGCTGGATACGCGCGCGATTGCACATCTGCGCGGCGCAGGTTCGAGCTTCAGCGAAAAGAAGAGCTACAAGATCGACTTTGTGCACGGACAGAAAAACAGCACGGCGATTGCCGACGTGCCGGGCATCGGCCAGGCGGACGACGTCATCCTGCTGGCAGGCGTGATGGATCAGTCTCTGATGCGCGACAGGCTCAGCTGGGACGTTTATGCGATGATGGCCGGTGAGGACGAGCCCTACGGCCCGCGCAGCACGCAGTATGTTGAGCTGTTTGCAGACAATCGCTATCAGGGCGTCTATGTGATGATGGAGCCGGTGGACGACGGCGAGGAGCTGCAAAAGCGCAGCGCGAACGCGCCGATGATGGACAGCGTATACCGTTCGGCGCAGATCGATTACGCAGGAGAACGGGCATATGTGGAAAATCCCATGCGCGCAGGCTCAATCTACGAGCTGTATCATGCGCCGGCGGCAGGACATGAATTCGACGCGCTTGCACCGTACCTGAAGCTGGAACAGATGACACCGCAGGAAGCGGCAGAATTTGCGCGCATGGCGGCAGAGCATATCGATATGGCGTCTGTGCTGCGCTACTATCTGCTGGTGCAGGGCGGCGGCATGAGCGACAATGTCTACAATAATATGTATGTGATCGCACACGGCGCGGGCGGCCGAACCGTGTACAGCTTTGCGCCATGGGATATGGACCTGACCTGGGGCCGATTCAAGGACGGCGACGATTTTTACCATGGCCTGTTTTCCTTTGGCGTGGCGCAGCGGATGATCGACGAGGACGTACCGGGTGTGCGCCGGATGCTGGCGGACATGTGGGCACAGCTGCGGGAAACGGTATTCAGCGAAGAAAACGTGCAGCGCCTGGTGGATGGTTATACGCATGAGCTGGACGCATCGGGCGCGTATATGCGCGACGCGCTGCGCTGGCGCGGCGAGGCTTACATGGCCGACGGGTATGAGATCATCACATTTGCGGCAGAGCATTTTCCGATTCTCGACGGCATTTTTGCTTCATATGCACCGTGATTCCGACGGGCGACAAAATTTAACATTTGCGCAACAAAAGGCATTTTTTCAGTTGACAGATGGTTTTTGAAGTGGTATGATGACTATGTTTGCTGTGCAACCTCCATGGGGGAGCTATGCGCAGAGGACGATTTGAAAGGAAGAATGGATTTATGCATGAGGCTCTTGCCGACGCGAGTCGACGGGTCGTTGGTACCAAGCAGCTGCTGCGTGCGCTGGATGAGGGCAGGATTGCCCACGCCTATGTCGCCGCCGATGCGGATCTGCTTCTGACCAAGCGTGTATCGGATCGCTGCTACGACATGAATATCCCCTGCACCCAGGTGGAATCCATGGAGAAGCTCGGACGTGCCTGCGCCATCGATGTGAAGGCAGCTGCCGCCGGTCTGCTTAAGTAAGCGCTCCGGCGGGCATAATACCGGCAGCCACCGGCATGCCGGCTCTTTTGGCGCGAAAGCGCAATTCCCTTTTTGATATGGCCCTGCATGACGCGGGTTCATATAGATATATCAGCAAGAAGTGTTCCAAGATTTTTTGAAAGAAACATAGGAGGTGCTTCCATGCCTACGATCAACCAGTTGATCCGCAACGGAAGAAAAGCGATCGCTGCAAAGCCGACCGCTCCCATCCTGCAGAAGTGCCCGCAGAAGCGCGGCGTCTGCCTCTCCGTCAAGACCACGACCCCGAAGAAGCCGAACTCCGCGCTCCGTAAGATCGCCCGTGTTCGCCTGACCAACGGCGTCGAAGGTACCTGCTACATCCCGGGCATCGGCCACAACCTGCAGGAGCACTCCGTCGTGCT
>JAFQIF010000186.1 GCA_017397695.1 Clostridia bacterium | reverse complement strand
GCTGGCGACCTTTTTTGACAGGCTGCCATCAGGTATTGTATCAATACCTGATGGATTTCATGGCTCAAGGGTTAAATTGTGATACAAGGGACGGATATGGGATCAGTGGATGCTTTTTCTTTCTTTTATCCCCGATCCGTTATCACAGGCAATCTCTTCCCCCGAAAAGCGGGCATCCCCATTTGGGCCTTTGCATAGAACCTTTTCTGTCAATCATCCCGTCCAGTTCCAGTTCAAACAACAGGCGATCCAGCCGTTTTCTGCCCAGACCAATCGCATTCGAAATCTCGGTCTTTCCGGAATCTCCGTAGACCTTCAGATAATCGATAATCTGTTCTTTATGATACCTGTCAAGCTCCTTTTTTCCTTTCGGACAATCAGCATGAATCAAAGAACCCAAAATGTATCCCTCTTTCCCCTCAAACGAACAGCCGGTGATTTCCCGAAAGGATTACTGCTTGAAAACAAACCGACCTTCCGGCATATCCGCTTCAATCTCAAAAGCAAACGTAAGCAGATCGGCCTTCAGAGACGCATGTGCACCGTCCTTGCTCCACTTCATCTCGATGAGGTGCTTTTCCGGCTGTGCAATTGCAAAATCTGCGTCAAAGGCAAATGCCTTGCAGATATTGCGCATCTTCAGAAGCGAAAGCTGCTGCTGTACAACGGGCTTTGTAAGCGCCTCTTCGATTGCCGCCCGGCTCAGGTTGGTACGGTTAATCTCCTTATGTCCCGCAGAGCCGCCGCGAAGCGCCGCCTGAAGATCATTCTTACCGGCAAACATATCCAGATACCAGATCTGCGGCTTGCCCGGCATGAACAACTGCAGCGCACGTGCCAGCAGCATCTTGCGGTCATCCTCGCCCAGTGCGCTGTAATACGTCGCATTAACCTGATAGTACATGTTCTTCTGGCCATGCAGATTCTTGATCAGACCGCCGCGGCTGACGATCAGATCGATCAGCGCCTGAATACGCTCCTCCGGAATCAGACCCTTGAGGTCGAGCATCGGAATGCCGTCGTGGCAGCCCAGCATATTGACCACGCGGATGTTCTTCTCAATGAGTTCCTTCGCCCACGCCGTCAGCGTGCTGCCGTCGCCGTTTTCGATCGCGTCGATCAGCAAGCCCGGCAGGAAGAAGTCGTAGGTCATATAACCCTTGCGGGAGAGCTCCTCATAGTTGCCCTCGCCATAGGAGGCATGGATCTCCGGAAGGAGCGTCAGGCCGTATTGATCCGCCATCTGGCGCACGCGCTCGAGCACGATCCACGTATCCGGCTCATTGAGGAAGTTGCGGGAGCCCGGCTCCTTGGGCGCATAGGCAAACGCATCCAGACGCACGATCGCCGCGCCGTAATCCCGCAGCGTACGCAGCGTCTGGTCGTAGTATTCCCAGACCAGATCGCTCTTGAGGTTCAGATCCATCTGGCCCAGATACTTACGACGGGATTCCAGAAGATTCACGATCTGCGCGCGATAGCTTTCGTACTGTCCCAGATCAATCTGCGCAGGCTTTTCGCCCTTTGCAAGACCCTCTGCGATCAAAAGCGCCAGCTCCGTCGCCTCGCCGTACTGCACGTCCATCGCGCGCATGAGATCCTGTGCATCCGGCGCATCATAGCGCACCTCCTGATAGAACGTATTCCAGTACGGCACGTCGCGTCCGTCCGGGAAGCGCACCATCAGAATCGGCAGACCGGGCTTGCGGAAGAACATATCGCGGATCAACTCTGCGTCGGGCTGGATATAGCCTTCCTGCGTCATCTCGCCCTTGCCCTGCCAGAACTTGTTCCAGTCGATGAAAAAATCGCGGTACTTCGCGTCCTCGCCGTTCTTCACGATATCCTGGAACTGCGGCGAGAGCACGGACAGATGATTGAGAATGAAGTCCAGCTTGAGATCGAGACCCTGGTGATGCAGCGTATCGAGATCCTCGCGCTTCGCGAATTTTCGGTCCAAGTCATAGCTGATCACGGAAAAGCCGCGGTCCAGATCCGTATGAAACAGGCTGGGCAGCACATAGAATGAGCGGAATACGTCCGCAAATTCCGGCCTGCTGATCAGCGCCGCCGCGCCGCCGAGACAGCCGCCCAGGCTGTCGGGATATGCATTGAGCATGGCGCCGTTATTCATGCATCTTCCTCCTTATTCTGCGGCCATCAGCCGGCGATACGCACTGTAGGTGAGTAGTTCTCCGCTCTTGGAGAGGATGATCTTCGCTTTATGCGCCTGCGCTTCCAGCTTTCTCTGCTCCAGATCCAGCACCATGGTGATGAACGCGCTGTCCGGCTTGCCGTCGCGATTGCGGGCGCGTCTGTGCGCCAGGGTCTCCGCCGGCGTGCTGTTGAGCAGAATCGGAATATCCACGCCTTCGATAAAGTCGCTGTTGCCGTGCGTCCATTCGATGATGAGCACCTGCGTATTGCGAACGTCCACCTCGTCGTACCAGAGCACAGTTGTCTCGCGGCCCATGCGCTTAAGCATCAGCGTGTCCGCGCCCTGCTTGAAGCGGGCGATGATGCCCGAGACCTCGTCAAAGTCGATCTCGTTTGTCGTGCCCAGATAGCCGTTCAGACTGCGGCGTCCGGCCTTCTGATAGACAGCCAGCCACGGGTACTCCTGCGCCCTGGCAGGCTCGGCGTCCGTGTCCTCCTCCCAGAGCGCGCGCAGCGTCTGGCATGTTTCCTGTGTGCAGCAGCCGGCGGCCACCAGGCCGCGCAGGCCGCCCGTGCGGAACACGCGCAGGCGCTCCGCGTCGTTGTCGCGCGGAATACGATGCGGGTAATTGTCGCCGGACATCGTGTAGCTGCCCACGCCCATCTCATTCAGATAATACGAAAGCAGCGACGCCGTCTCGCTCTTGCCCACGCCGCTGCCGCCGCACACGGCAATCACCGCGCGCTGCGCCGGATTCTGCGTGAGCGCAGAGGCGAGCTGCTCAAGCAGCATGGGAAAAATCGTATTCGCCTTGGCGATATGTCCTTCGCCGATGACGACCTTATCCCCCGGCATATCCCCGTGAGGGATGTTTTCCGGAATCGCCGGAGCAGACCAGGACTGCCCAAAAATCGTCAGATCCATCATACGCGCACTCCTTTTATGCTGATTTCCTGCCCGAAAGGAAGCTGAACGCCGCCTCCAGCATGCCGTCCCAGTAAGGAATATCATGCTGACCGTCGCCCTCGATGTACTTAAGGCCGATCGCATGCTCATCGGCAAAGGCAGCGAAATCCTTGCACATGTCATAGACGAGCACATCCTGACGGCCGCAGCACATGAACATCTCCGGCAGCTTTCTTCCCTCTTCCCTCGCCGCGAGGATCGCGTGCTTGGGGTTCATCCAGGAGGTCAGATAGGCCTCCCGGTCTCCCAGCCACGCGCCAAACAGCGTCGAAGGCAGCGTGGGCACCCGCTCATTCATCAGATCCTGCGGATCGATTGCCGGCGAAAGCATCATCACCTTGGAGAAGGTCTCATGCCAGCGCAGGCCGTTTGTGCATGCGCCGTAGCCGCCCATGGAGATGCCGCCAATATACGTCTGCTCTTTTTCCCTGGACAGGCAGGGGAACAGCTCGCGCGTCACGCGCACCAGCTCCTCGCCGACATAGCTGCTGAACAGCGCACAGCGCTCAGGATGATCGGTATAGAACGAATTCTCGCCGTCCGGGATAACCACGGCAATTCCATGTTCGGTGCAGTAGCGCCGAATCGGCAGCAGCATCGAGATTTCCTCTGCATTGGCAGAATAGCCCG
>JAFQIF010000185.1 GCA_017397695.1 Clostridia bacterium | reverse complement strand
TGGGGACATTGTCCCCAGACCCCTTCTTCGCTTCGCGGCGACTTGAAGCTGCCTCAATGAACTTTCTATCCCTTATGCACATCACCAGACAAACGGAATCAGTCGGTATTTCACCTTCTGTATATAGGCCCTATACCCGGGCAGCTCCTGCGTGAGCAGCGCCTCCTCGCCGCGGATGCGAAGCACAATCAGCAGCGGATAGACGAGAAACACAGCAAAGCCAATCAGTGATCCCAAAACCAGCGGCATGGACAGAAACAGCAGGATCGTCACGGCATACATCGGATGGCGCACTACGCCGTACATCCCGGTGTCGATCACCTTTTGCCCCGGCTGTACCTCTACCGTGCGCGAGAGATATGCGTTTTCGCGCATGACCTCGGCATAGAGCGCGTAGGAAACGAGCAGAATCACACATGCAGCAGTGCTCAGCCAACCGGGAACGTGCGTCAGCCCAAAACGGAAATCCAGGCCGCAGAGCGCAAAGCCGACAATGAACATGAGCGCTGACAGTGTGATCACCTGGCGCTGAGCGCCCTGTGATTCCCTGCTTTGCAGACGTTTTTGCAGCAGATCTGGCGCTTTGATGTAGAGCGCGATTCCCAGCAGCAGCATCGGGATAAACAGCAGCGCGATCAGCCGCCATGCACCCGGGTAGGCGAGCGTGCCCGCGGGCACAAAGAGCACCAGCATGACAAACAACAGGCCGCAGAGCCAGAATGCGGCGGCGCGGAGTGCAAGCTTCATAGAGATCATCCTTTCGGTTGTCGGGTTTTATCCGGAAAATCCTGTGATCAAATTACATGCGGCGGGGCATACTGTCGTCAATGATGAGAAAGGACCGGATGCTCCATGACACAGCAAAAGCAGTCGCGCCCCTTCGGTTTCAGGGATAAGCTGGGCTATCTTTTCGGCGACCTTGGCAACGATTTTACCTTTATTCTTTCAACCATGGTGCTCATGAAATTCTATACGGACGTCGTGGGCATTTCCGCCGGCGCAGTCGGTACGATCATGATGCTTGCGCGCTTTGTCGATGCGTTCACCGATGTGACCATGGGCCGCATCTGCGACCGCAGCCGGGTGATTCCGGGCGTGGGAAAGTTCAAGCCGTGGCTCCGGCGGATGTGTGCGCCGGTGGCGATCGCCTCTTTTCTGATGTATCAGGGGGCGCTCTCGGGCTTGCCGTATGCGGTAAAGGTTGGTTATCTGTTTGTGACGTATATCCTCTGGGGCTCCGTCTTCTATACGGCGATCAATATTCCGTATGGTTCAATGGCCTCCGCCATATCGGCGGAACCGGATGAGCGGCAGAGCCTGTCCACCTATCGCTCCATGGGCGCAACACTGGCGGGCGCGTTTGTCGGTGTGCTGCTGCCTGTGCTGGCTTATGAAAAGATGGACGGCGTGGAAATGATGATCGGCTCAAGGGTGACGGCGGCGGCGGGCGTGCTTTCTCTTCTGGCGGTCGCTGCGTATCTGGCCTGCTACTTTCTGACGACGGAGCGCGTGGTGCCTGAGCAGAGCGGCCGGCCCGTGCGCAGCCAGTCCGTGGCGGATATGTTTAAAGACGCGCTGCGCAACCATGCACTGCTTTCCATTGTCGCGGCGTCCGTCGTGATGCTGCTGGCGCAGCTGACCATGCAGAACATGGGCGGCTATATCTATCCGGATTACTACAACAATGCTTCTGCGCAGTCCGTATCCACGCTGCTGATGATGGGCGGCATGATCCTCTCGGCCGTCCTTGTGCGCCCGCTTGCCGCCAGATTCGGCAAGGCGGAGGTGGCGGCGGCGTCCAGCGGCTTTGCCGCAGCGGTTTCGCTGGCGACCTATTTTCTGCGTCCGGCAAGCGTATGGATCTTTGTCGCGCTGCAGACGCTGAACTGGCTGGGGCTGGGCGTGTTCACCATGGTCTCCTGGGCGCTGATCACCGATGTGATCGACGATGCGCAGGTGAGCAGCGGCGTGCGCGAGGATGGCTCCATCTACGCGATGTATTCCTTTGCCCGCAAGCTGGGGCAGGCCGCTGCCGCCGGCGCGACCGGCTGGCTGCTCACGGCGATCGGCTATATTCCGGGATCGCTCAGCGGGCAGACGGAGGATGTGCTGTCGGGTATATTTGCTATTGCGACGCTGGTTCCTGCGCTGGGCTTTGCGCTGCTTTCGCTGATTCTATGGCTGTGGTATCCGCTGCGCAAAGGCCGGGTGGAGCGCAATGTGGAGCTGCTTAAAAAGCAGCGTGATCGGTAAACTGCTCGCTCTGCGTGCTGCGGCGGTACTGCGAGGGCGTGATGCCGATGATCCGCCTGAACGTGCGGGTAAAGTAATTGACGTCGGGCATACCGCAGTGCTGGGCGATGGTCTGAATCTGCATGTGCGTGGTGTTGAGCAGGAAGATGGCCTGCTCGACGCGGGCGCGGGCGACATAGTCGGAAAGCGTCTGCCCGGTTTCCCGGCGAAAGAGCGCGGAGAGATAGCTGGCATTGACTCCGAGCGCCTTTGCATGCGCACATAGGGAGAGGTCTGCCGTCAGGTCGCTGTCAATGGCGAGGATCACCTTGCGCACCAGCGGAGAATATGCTTTCATTGCGTGGTTGCGCACCAGCAGGCAGTACTTGCGCACGATTTCGCTGGCGAGCTTCTTGCCCTCGTCCATGGTCATGACGGCCTCAATCCTGCGGGCAATGGAGGAGGACAGCTTGTCGATATACAGGGGATGCACGCCGCCCTGCTGCACGGCCTTGCGCATGAGCGTGTTGCTGATGATCAGGTAGTTCTTGAAATTGCGCAGCGGCACAGCGGAACGCTGCTCGACGACGCTGTTGTCAAAGTGGCTCATGATCGCCGCTGCGCGCATGGAATGTCCGTGAGCGACTTCGTTCATTAGCCGCGCCTCCACCTCGTAGCGCTCCTCCACAAGCTTTCGCTCAAACTGGTCGTAGCTGCCGATGTCCGTCTTCTCGAAATTCTGCTTCAGGCCTACGGACAGCGTTTCCATCCGGAAAGCGTCCTCGCCCTTTCCCCAGAGCGCTTCGCCCAGCGCCTGCATGGATACCGTCAGCGCGCTTTCCGAGGGCATCACCGGCACTTTGTCATAGAACCGGCGCACGGCGCTCAGCGCGGCGGGCTCGATGCCGCTGCGTTCCATGAGAACCATCAGGTCGGCGTCGCTCACGCGCTCGGTCACATACGGGCTGACCAGCATCATTTCCTCCCCGCCGGGCAGGCGCGCAAGGATGTGGCGGCAGCCAAAGGCGTCTTCCATCACATAGAACGTGCGCTCGCCGATATCCGCAGCGTCCGGCAGAGAATTGAAGCCGTGAAGAGAGAGCATGGCGATCAGCTCTTCCTGCGTCTTTCCCGTGGGAATAAAGCGATGCACGGGAATCCTCAGCTTTTCCATCAGGCTGATGTAAAAGGCGATGACGGTTTCTCTGTCCATACGCATTCCTCCAATAATCTCTGCCTGAATTATACTATATTTTGCATAATCGGACAAGAAAAACAAAAATAATGCTACTACATACAAAGACTGTTCTCACGTTATATGATATGGATTTCATATAATAACAATAATAGGGGAGAGATGGGCTTTCCCGAAGAAATACGAACGCGAAAGGAAGAGAAATCATGTCTCAAAAGAAGAATGTGCGCCCGTTCGGCATGCGGGACAACCTGGCGTATGCAGCCGGTGACTTTGGCTGCAACATGAGCTTTGCGCTCAAGGGCACGATGGCGATTTTCTGGACCCAGTTCATGGGTATGGACCTGTGGTATTCCCTGCTGCTGATCATCGTGCAGGTATGGGACGCTATCAATGATCCGCTGATCGGCTCTATGATCGACGCGGACAAGCATCAGTATAAGCGCAACAAGTTCCTGCAGTACATCTGGGTGGGTTCCATCGGCCTGATCGTGGGCGGCGCGTGCTGCTTCCTGCCGTTCCCGAATGCGCCGGTCTGGGCGAAGTTCATTCTCTTCATTGCCGGCTATGTTGTTTGGGATGCGTTCTACACCGTGGCGAACGTGCCCTACGGTTCTCTGCTGGGCCTGATCTCCGATAATCCCGGCGACCGCGCGTCTTTGTCTGCGTGGCGCTCCGTCGGCTCCCTGGTGGGCAATATGGCCCCGATGGTCATTCTGCCGATGATCATCTACGACGCGCAGAACAACCTCGTCGGCGAGCGCGTGTTCATTGCGGCGCTGCTGATGGGCTTCCTGGGGTTCCTGTGCTTCCAGTTCATGATCAAGAACACTGAAATCCGCGTGGAGAGCGATGTGGCGCTGAATGAAGACGCGCCCAAGTTCAACGTGATGGAGGCCATGGGCAACTTCCTGAAGAACCGCCCGGCCGTGGGCGCGACCCTCGCTGCGATGGGCATGTTTGTGGGCCAGCAGGGCGCTGCTACCGCTGTGACCGTCATGTTCCAGTCCTACTTCAAGAATGCACAGATCTCCGGTCTGGTGTCCATGTTTGCGATGATCCCGATCATCCTCTTCACGCCGCTGGCGCGCAGGATGGTCGTCAGGTTTGGCAAGAAGGAGCTGGCTACCGTCGGCGCGATCTGCTCTCTGGTTGCCTGTGCGCTGATGCTGGTGCTGCCGATCACCCCGGACGGCAAGGGCCTGGGTATCTACATCGTCTGCCAGCTGATCAACTCCCTGGGTCTTGGCATCTACTCCACTGTTTCCTGGGCGATGATGGGTGATGCTATCGACTACAACGAGTGGAAGACCGGCAAGCGCGAGGAAGGCACCGTGTATGCGCTGCATTCCTTCTTCCGTAAGCTGGCGCAGGGCGTGGGCCCGGCGCTTGCGCTGGTGATCATGACTGCCCTGGGCTATGTCGGCACGCTGGGCGCCAATCAGTCCCCGGAGACCGCGCTGAATATGCGCTATCTCGTCGCCTGCCTGTATCTGCTCAGCGCTGTGATGCAGTTTGTGGGCCTGAGCCTGGTGTACAACCTCAATAAGAAGAACCTCGCTGTCATGAACGAGGAACTCAAGGCGCGACGCGCCAAGGCCTGATGCTGACTGGTATCACATTGCCTTGAGCATTTTAAGGGAAATGGGTTATAATAGGACAGAAAAGCATTTCCTCAAACCGTGAAAGAAAGGAAGAATCCAGCATGAGACAGACCATCAGCCTTAACCGCAAGTGGGCTTTTGTGATGGCGCCCGAGGGCATTCCGGCTTCCATGCCGTCCCCGGCGTATTTTGTGAATGTTCCGCACAGCTGGAACGCGATCGACGGCCAGGACGGCGCGGGCGATTACTATCGCGGCACCTGCGCGTATGTGAAGAACCTCTCCTTTGAAGACCTGCCCGAGGGCGAGAAGCTCTTCATCGAGATTCAGGGCGCGAATTCTTCCGCCGATCTGTATGTCGGCGGCAAGCACGTAGCCCATCACGACGGCGGCTATTCCACCTGGCGCGCGGATGTGACCGAGCAGATCAGCCGCACCGGTGATACGCTGATTGTCGTCATGGTCGACAACAGTGCAAACGACAAGGTCTATCCGCAGATGGCGGACTTCACCTTCTATGGCGGCCTGTATCGCGATGTGAACCTGATCGGCGTGCCGGCTTCCCACTTTGATCTGGAGTACTACGGCGGCCCGGGCATCGCGGTCACCCCGATTGTGGACGGCAAGAATGCCAACGTAAAGACCGAGGTTTACCTCAAGGACGCCAGAGAAGGCCAGACGCTTCGCTACACCATCAAGATGCCGTGCGGCTGCACGGTGGCGAAGGCCGAAGTGCCGGTGGACCAGACCTGCTTTGATGCGGTGATTGAGGATGTGCATCTTTGGCATGGCCGCAAGGATCCGTATCTGTACACCGCAATTGCAGAGCTCGTCGAGGACGGCAAGGTGCTCGATACCGTGTCCGCACGCTTTGGCTGCCGCACCTATGCCATCGACTCCGAGAATGGCTTCATCCTCAACGGAGAGGAGTATCCGCTGCGCGGCGTTTCCCGTCATCAGGATCGCTGGGGCGTAGGCAATGCGCTGACGCACGAGCACCACAAGGAGGACATGGAGCTGATCTATGAGGTCGGTGCGACGACCATTCGCCTGGCGCATTATCAGCATGACCAGTACTTCTACGACCTGTGTGACGAGTACGGCATGATCATCTGGGCCGAGATCCCGTATATCTCTCAGCATATGCCGAACGGCCGTGAGAACACGATCTCCCAGATGAAGGAACTCGTTACCCAGAACTACAACCATCCGTCCATCGTTGTCTGGGGCCTCTCCAACGAGATCACCATGAAGGGCGAAAAGGATCCGGACCTGATTGAGAACCATAAGATCCTCAACGACCTGTGCCACGAGATGGACAAGACCCGCCTGACTACCATGGCGATCGTGTCGATGTGTCCGATGGACGCCGAGTACATTCAGATTCCGGACACTGTCTCCTGGAACCATTACTTCGGCTGGTACGGCGGCGACACGAGCATGAACGGCCCGTGGTTTGACAGGTTCCATGCGATGTATCCGGATCTGCCGGTAGGCTGCTCCGAGTATGGCTGCGAGGCGCTGAACTGGCATACCTCCAAGCCGGCCCAGGGCGATTACACCGAGGAGTATCAGGCGTACTATCATGAGGAACTCATCAAGCAGCTCTTCACCCGCAAGTACCTGTGGGCGACCCACGTGTGGAACATGTTCGACTTCGGTGCGGACAACCGCGCGGAGGGCGGCGAGAACGGCCAGAACCACAAGGGTCTGGTGACGTTTGACCGCAAGTACAAGAAGGATTCCTTCTATGCCTATAAGGCATGGCTGAGCGATGAGGCGTTCGTGCATCTGTGCGGCAAGCGTTACGTGGATCGCGTGGAGGATGTGACGAAGGTGACCGTCTATTCCAACCAGCCGGAGGTGGAGCTCTTTGCCAACGGCGTGAGCCTGGGCAAGAAGCAAGCGGAGGATCATTTCTTCTACTTTGATGTGCCGAACAAGGGTAAGACCAGGTTGGTGGCCGTCGCGGGTACGCTTACGGACGAGAGCGTGATCAACAAGGTTGAGGTATTCAACGAGGCCTACCGTCTGCGCGAGAAGGGCGCGATCCTCAATTGGTTTGACATCACCGAGGTCGAAGGCTACTTCTCCCTGAACGATAAGCTCAGCGACATCATGGCCAATCCGCAGGGCCAGCAGCTGTTTGCCGGCATGATGAAGCAGATGATGGCTTCCGGCGGCAAGGATTCCATGATGGCCGGCTTTGAGATGAGCCCGGCGATGATGCAGATGATGGGCGGCTTCACCGTGGTGCGTTTGGCGGGTCTGATGGGCGCGGCGAACGTGAAGATGACCAAGGAGCAGCTCCTGGGTCTCAATGCGATGCTCAACAGGATCAAGAAATAAGCAGTAACATCATGCCCCTCTCCAGTCGGAGAGGGGTTTTTGCTGCACAAAAGGGATAGAAAGTTCATTAAGGAATCTTAAAACCGCCGCGAAGCGAAGAAGGGTCAAGGGATGAAATCCCTTGTCAGGGGGTTGGGGATGAAATCCCCAACGTAACCCAATCGAAGAAAAACAAGAATCGGAGCGGAGCCGAAGGCGACAATTACGATTCCGGTACAGAT
>JAFQIF010000184.1 GCA_017397695.1 Clostridia bacterium | reverse complement strand
GAGGTGACCAGCGTGTACCTCAGCGGATAGGTCAGGTTGGGCAGGGTCACGTTGAAGAACTTCTGAATCGTGCCCGCGCCGTCCACGCTCGCAGCCTCGTACTGATCCTGCGGAACGGAAGCCAGAGCGCTCTGATAGATGACCATCGTGGAACCGGTACACCACCAGACGGTGACGATGACGAGCATGACCCAGGTATACGGCGGCATGAAGAAGTTAGCGTCGACGCCCAGGAACTTATTCACGATACCATACTGGGTGTTGAACACGTAACGCCACGTGAGGGTAACGGTGGAAATGGACATCAGGCTCGGCAGGTAGTACAGCGCCTGGAAGATCTTGTTGCCCTTCGGGCGGGCGTTGAGCGCCAGCGCCAGAGACAGCGGCACGATGATGCAGAACGGCACGCAGAAGATAACGAACTTAATCGTATTCCAGAGACCGTTGCGCAGCTGCTTGTAGTAGGTGTTGGTAGAATCGAAGAACAGCGTCTTGAAGTTCTCAAGACCGGTGAAGACCGGCTCGGTGAACAGATCCCACTTCGTGAACGCGGCGTAAACACCGTAGATCGCCGGGGTCATGAAGAAGATGATGAAGAAGAACAGATGCGGTCCAATGTACGCATAGGGAAGCAGATCACGCTTGAGGATGTGACGGCGCTCCTTGGAGAAATCGCCATGACCGATCACGCAGGAGAGCGCGATGCTCACCAGGGTCAGGTACGTCACAATATTAAAGCCCGGGGTGATCAGCTTCACGTCGCGCTTCTTGAACTTGACCTCAGCCAGTTCAAGCGCCTCAGCGATGGGCGTATAGAGCGCAGAGTTCTTCTGCTCCATGGAGAAGAACACCATGAACAGGCCGAACGCCACGGTCGCCACAAAGCTGAAGAGCATGCCGACGTTTTTCTCATCCTGAATGAACGCGATAAACGCAGCAACAGCAGCCACGAGGGCCAGCGGAATCAGCAGCAGCGGCGCGCTGGACAGGGAGAAGAGCAGCTTGGGCATGCCCATCTCGATAGCCACGGTCGTATCCTTGACCGTCGTCGTCGCCGTTACACCAGCAAAGCAGAAGAGGACGATAAACGCGAGCGCCAGAAACGCCGCGATTTTGGAACGTGTCATTCCGACACCTCTTTTCTCTTGATGTTGCGGTTGTGCCCGGCATCATGCCAGACAATCATCACAGACGCAGCCGGGCGGCCCGTTGGGGCGCGCGCTGCGCCCGCGTCTGATGAATCTGGCATCATGCCGGATAAGGCAGGGGGATTGCTCCCCCTGCCTTACAGCATGTCAGTTAGCGATAGGATTTACCCTACCCTGAAAGCTTTGCAATTACTGAGCAGCGATGGCGTCAGCAACTTCCTGCAGAACCTGATCGATGGCGGCGTCGATTTCGATGGTGCCGTCAACGAAGTCCCAACCAATGCGGGAGAAGGCGGTGTCGAACAGACCCCAGTGCAGGTAGTAGTAGATGGCCAGCTCGTCTTCGCGCGCCGGATCAGCCAGGAAGGCCTGCGGCATGGAAGCGAACTCAGCAACTTCGTTCAGAGAGACGTGAGCCGGAACCTGGCCAGCGTCCTTCGCCCAAACGAGGGAATTCTCGCCCATGAAGTTGACGAACTTGGCAACGGCCAGGTCCTCTTCCTCGGTGCGCTCTTCGTCAGCAAACTGGACGAAGTTGTGGGAAGACATCCACTCCTTGCAGGTCGCCGGATCGAAGCAGACGGCCGGATACATTTCGAAGTTCACGCCGGCGTCAACCGCAGCGGCCTTCATCCAGATGCCCTCGGACCAGATCAGCAGTTCGCCGCCGTAGAACATGGAGGAGTAGTCATCGGTCTTGGTGGTGGTGTAGCCCTGCTCATAGAGTTCCTTCATGGTCTCCATGGCCTTCTTCATGGCTTCCCTGTCGAGCGCCGGCGCAACGCCGTCGTCGGTCAGCTTGTGGCCGTCAGCCAGCTGAGCATAGTAGCCCAGCATCTGAGCGCGCATCCAGCCCAGGTCGAAGGTCTTGCCGGTGAAGCCCTGCTCCTTCGCCTTGTCGCCAGCCCACTTCACTTCGTCGAAAGTGATGTAGCCGTCAGCCAGGATCTCGTTCAGGCCATACTGGTCGAACAGGTCCTTGTTGATGTAGGTGATGTAGCCGTGGACGTCCAGCGGGATGCCGTACTGCTCGTCATCGATGGTGGACTTGACCCAAGCGGCCTGGTTGTAGTTCTCCTGCTTGATGCCGGCCTCGGCGACGAGATCCAGATCATAGGAGTAGAGCAGTTCCTGGTTCACGAAGTTCGGGATGCGCTCGATGTGCACAACACAAACGTCCGGGATGCCGGTGCCGGTCTGGACGGTCAGCGGGATCTTCTGATAGAGATCATCCGCGGTCATCGGGGTGTGCACCACGACGACTTCGTCCTGGGAAGCGTTGAACGCATCGACCATGCCCTGCATGACCGCGCCATCGCCGCCGGTAAAGACGGACCAGTAGTTGATTTCGGTCGCAGCCATCGCGGTCGCCGCGGTCAGCAGCATAACCAGAGACAGGACCAGAGCCAGAGTCTTCTTCATAGAGAATAACCTCCTTTTATTTTTATACCGCAATCTCTTCACGGTATAATTGCAAGTACATCAGCCTTCATCAGGCGGTGTGGTTGACGATCTCCTGTGCGCTCGGGCCTTCCTTCGCCTTCACGCCGGTGTTCAGCTCCTTGAAGCGCTTCACATCGATCTTCGGCTTGCGATCCGGGCTCAGCACGCCGTTGATCTCCTGCATGACGTCGGTCAGCTGCGTATAGCAGAAGCCCTGGCAGAACGGGATCTCGCGGATCGCGTCGGTGACGCCCTTGAAACGCTCGAAGAAGGATTCCTCGTCGCTCATCTTGTTGCCGTAGCCCCAGGTCTGCATGCCGCCCATCTCACCCTGAATGCCGATGTTCTGGAAGGCGATGCCGCCGTACTCGGTGACCATGAAGGCCTCCTTGCCGGTCGGCTTCTCGCCCACGGCATAGGCCGCGCGCCAGTCGCAGGAATGCTTTTCGATTTCAGCACGGTCCGCAAAGTGCGCCGCCATGACTTCCTTCTCGGCAGCATAGTCGTGCAGCGCGCAGATGTCGGTGGTCACCTGCTCCCAGCCGTCGTTGCTGGAGCACAGGCGGGTGCCGTCGGCAGCCTTGGTCATGTGATAGAGCATGCGGCCGGCGCTCTGCTGGCGCTTGTCGGTGTAGATATTGCGCACGCCCCAGCTCTCATTGAGCGGAACCCAGGTGATGATGCACGGATGGTTGAAGTCGCGGTCGATGAAGTCCATCATCGTCTCCGCCAGATTGCGGATGGTGTCATCGGAGAAGTCATACGGGCTCGGGAGCTCGCCCCAGACCAGCACGCCTATCTTGTCCGCCCAGTAGTAGTAGCGCGGATCTTCGAGCTTCTGGTGCTTGCGCGCGCCGTTGTAGCCAAAGTCCAGCGTATACTGCAGATCCAGCTTGATCGCCTCGTCGCTCGGCGGGGTGATGGTGCTTTCCGGCCAGTAACCCTGATCCAGGATCAGGCGCTGATAGAGCGGGTTGTTATTGAGGTAGATACGGCCTTCCTTGACCTCGACCTTGCGCATGCCGAAGTAGGTATCGACGCTGTCGACAGCCACGTCATCCTTGAGGACGCGGACCTTGAGGTCATACAGGAACGGAGTGCCCGGCTGCCAGATGTAGATCGGATCCAGATCAGCCTTGACGATCAGATCGACCGGCACGCGGGTGATGCGGTCCTCGCAGTTCACACGCACCTTGCGCTTGAGCTTGCCCTCGAACGTGACAGTCAGCTCCAGATCAAGCGGGCAGGCCGGGCGCTTGTCCAGCGCAATCTCGGCGGTGAACATATGGTTGTCGATATCCGGGGTCACGTGAACGTACTTGACGCCGTACTCGCCCACAGCCTCCAGATACACGGTCTGCCAGATGCCGGACACCGGCGTATACCAGCAGCCCATCAGGCCCTCGGCCCAGTACTGCTTGCCGCGCGGCTGGGTGCAGTCCGGATCATCCTGTACGCGCACACAAAGATCGTTCTCGCCCTCAACCAGCGCAGTGGTAATATCCATGGCAAACGGCGTATAGCCGCCCTTGTGCTGGCCCATCTGACGGCCGTTGACATAGACGGTGCAGGCGAAATCCACCGCGCCAAAGCGCAGCAGCACGCGCTTGCCCGCCATCTCGGCCGGAACGGTAAAGCTGCGGCGATACCAGATCACCGGATGGATCGCGTCCGTCGGGCCGAGGCCGGACGCCTTGGTCTGATAAGCAAAGGGAACGACGATTTCGAGCGGAAGTGCATAGCCCGGATTCATCCAGCCGCAAGCCACGCCTTCGTCCTTGTCGTCAAAGGCAAACTGCCAGGTGCCGTTGAGATTATAAAAGGTTTCGCGCACAAAATCCGGGCGCGGATGCTCCGGACGCGGAATATTGACAATCTTTTCGGTGCTCATTTCAGTCGCCCTCCCGATTATTTGAAATAAATGTGATGAGGGGCGCATCTTTTACTCCAAGTAACTTGGAGTAAATAGCGGGCCCGCTATTGAAAAATTGGATGTTTTCTTCGTCAACCTCGACAAAGCGAACAAAAAAGCCCTAATCAAGTTGACATAATGAGTATATCAGCCGCCAAGTCTTTCTGTCAAGCGTTTTGATATTATTTCAACAAATCCGCACCCATCTGCGGGTTCATTCCAAATTATCTGTATCGAAAACGGTTTCGCCCTGCATGCTGTATCCCAGACGCAGGTAAAGCGCCTGCGGATAATCGCCAAACCAGTTCCCGAAAAGATTGATGCCGCCCACATGCTCTGCATCCTCGGGCACCTCGATGGTGGCGCAGATATAGTTTCTGCTGCCAAGCTTCAGATCCTCAATCGTCACATCACTCAGGCGCACGCCGTCCAGATACGTACCCTTTCTGGTGACACGCCACGTTTTCAAAAAGCCAAACTGCGTGGACAGCGCCGGCCACCAGTTTGGCGTCAGCTTGCCCTGTCTGCCGCCGCAGTCGCACGGACAGGTCCATATGCCCAGGCGCTTGCCATTGATGGATACAGCAATATCGCTCTCCCAGGGATCGCGATACATCGGCGCTTCCGAACAGGCTTCAAACGACAATTCCAGCCATTCGATTTCCATCCGATCCATCTGCTGGCAGGAAAATCGGTATTCAAGCGAGCCCTGACGGAACCAGATGAGCTGCGCGTCAAACCGATTCGGTGAATAAAACACGGCAGGATTATCCATCTCGCCCATGATCGTTTCCGCACCGGCCAGGCCGCAAGTCGGCTTGATGCCCTCCGCAATGGAGTAACCGCCCAGCTGCATATGCATAGAAAGGACATTACCCTCCCTTTCCTCCTCGGGAGAAAGCCTCACGCTCATGGTGTCGATCCGACGGGAGCACAGCTTCATTGAGCCGCGCGCGCCCGGCTGCGTCTCCGTGGTAATCAGCCCTGCATCCTCCAGCGTCTTGACCGCCAGAGCCGTGGTGGACATGGGAATATCCAGCGTCTGTGAGAGTTCTCCCACGTTCATGCTGCTGTTGCACAGCGCCTGCATGATGCGGATACGCACCGGCGACGCCAGCGCATGGGCAAACCGATACATCTGATCCGGCTTAGACAGCGACAGATCCACATGCTTTCCCTGAATATCTTCCACAAAGCCACCTCTTTCCCGGCATTCCCGCAATGCCGTAATATACGTTTTTTCGCCATGTTCCCCGGTTTTCCTGCCCGTTTCCTCTCGTTTTTCGTGCATCATTCCCTGTAATATATTCACTTTTCCGTTCAATCTGCACGCATGTGCCCTTGCGATGGATACCGCCATGGTGTATAATAAGAAAAAACACGAAATTGGGAGGACCCACCGATGAAAGACTGCAACTGCGGTTACTGCATGAAAGGCGAACTGCTCGACGCCTTCGGCATCTACATCTGCGATCTGAGCGTCAGCCAGCTGATTCTCTTTAAGGAGCAGAGCCATCCCGGCCGCTGCATCGTGGCCTACAAGGATCACGTCAGCGAGATTGTCAATATCTCCGACGAGGAGCGCAATGCCTATTTCGCCGACGTCAATCGTGCGGCCAAGGCCATCCATGCTGCTTTCGCGCCCAAGAAGGTCAACTACGGCGCCTACGGCGACACCGGCTGTCACCTGCATTTCCACCTCGTGCCCAAGTACGAGGGTGAGTTTGAGTACGGCGGCGTGTTCGCGATGAACCCGGGCCAGACCTACCTCACCGAGGAACAGTATACCGAGATGATCGAAAAGATCAAAGCGAACCTCTGATTGAATTGCCAAAGCGCCTGCATCCAAGGATGCAGGCGCT
>JAFQIF010000183.1 GCA_017397695.1 Clostridia bacterium | reverse complement strand
GCATTGAGACCATGGGCGGCGTGTTCACCCGTCTGATCGACCGCAACACCACCATCCCGACCACCAAGAGCCAGATCTTCTCCACCGCTGCTGACGGCCAGACCTCCGTTGAGGTGCACGTCCTGCAGGGCGAGCGCGAGATGGCCGCGGGCAACAAGACCCTGGGCCGCTTCCAGCTCACCGGCATTGCTCCGGCTCCGCGCGGCGTGCCGCAGATCGAGGTTACCTTCAACATCGACCGCAACGGCATCGTGAACGTCTCTGCGAAGGATCTGGGCACCGGCAACGAGCAGAAGGTGACCATCACCTCCAGCACCAACCTCTCCGAGGACGAGATCAACCAGCGCGTCAAGGAAGCCGAGCAGTATGCTGCCGAGGACAAGAAGCGCAAGGAAGAGGTCGAGACCCTCAACCATGCTGATTCCATGATCTTCGAGATCGAGAAGCAGATGCGTGAGCTGGGCGACAAGCTGAGCAGCGAGGACAAGGCTACCGTCGAGAGCGAGCTGGCTGAGTTCAAGAAGGTTCGCGAGACCAATGATGCTGCGCAGATCAAGACTGCGATGGAAGCGTTCACCCAGAAGGTTTACGCTGTCTTCGGCAAGATCTATCAGCAGCAGCAGGCTCAGGATCCGAACGCGGGTGCCGGCTATCAGCAGGCGCAGAATGCGGACGGCGCGGCCGACGCGGACTATGATGTGCATTGATCGATGCGCAAAGCATGAATAAACACCGCGAAGCGAAGAAAGGGGTCTGGGGATTGTATCCCCAGACGGGGTTTGGGGCCTGTGGCCCCAACGTTCCCTTCGCTTTCCGAAGACAAAGCGTAAGCCGCCGTCACTTTGTGGCGGCGGCATCGCGCGGTTTACAGCAAGTTTCAGAATAGGTGGTGACTGCTGTGGCAGATAAGAGAGATTATTACGAGGTGCTGGGCGTAGCCAAGGGCGCTTCGGATGACGAAATCAAAAAAGCATACCGCAAGGCGGCCAAGGCCAGCCACCCGGACCTGCATCCCGACGATAAGGAAGCCGAAGCACGATTCAAGGAAATCAACGAGGCCTATGAGGTTCTCTCTGATCCGCAGAAGCGCGCGCGCTATGATCAGTTCGGTCATGAGGATCCGCGCATGGGCGGCGCGGGCGCGGGCTATGGCGGCTTTGGCGGCTTTGAGGATATCTTCGATATGTTCACCGGCGGCGGTTTCGGCGGCTTCGGCGGCGGACGCAGCGCGCAGCGCCAGAATGCACCCCAGCGCGGCAGCGATCTGCAGTATAACCTGCAGCTTACGTTTGAAGAGGCGGCATTTGGCTGCAAGAAGGAATTCAAATTCCAGCGCAATGCGACCTGTGACGCCTGCCATGGATCCGGCGCGAAGCCGGGCACCCAGCCGCAGACCTGTCCGACCTGCGGCGGCAGCGGCCAGCAGCGCGTGACGATGAATTCGCCGTTCGGTCAGGTGCAGACGATGCGTACCTGTCAGACATGCGGCGGCAAGGGCAAGACGATCAAAGATCGCTGTACAAAGTGTTCCGGAAGCGGGTTTACCCGCGTGACGCGTACGGTGACGATGAACGTTCCTGCGGGCGTGGACGATGGACAGAACTTCAAGACCATCCCCGGCGAGGGCGAACCGGGCCGCAATGGCGGTCCGTCCGGCGATCTGTATGTGACCTGCTCCGTGCGTCCGCATAAGATCTTCAAGCGTGACCGCTATGATTTGTACTGCGATGTACCGATCAGCTTCACGCAGGCGGCGCTTGGCGGCGAGATCGATGTGCCGACGCTCGAGGGAACGATGAAGTACAATATCCCGGCTGGTACGCAGGAGGGCACATCCTTCCGCATCCGCAGTCAGGGCATCCAGCAGCTGCGCGGCACGGGTAAGGGCGATCTGTTCTTCACAGTGCATGTCGAGGTCCCCAAGCATCTGGGCGAGAAGCAGAAGGATCTGCTGCGCCAGTTCGAAGATTCCCTCTCCGGCCGTGAGTATGAGAAGCGCAAGAGCTTCACCGATCAGGTGAAGAGCTATATCAAGGAGAATACCGAGCGCTTCAAGGAAAAGTTCGACAAGAAATAAAGGATTTTCATAGCCCGAGTAAGAATTATTTCTTATTCGGGCTTTTTTGTGGACCAGGGGATACGTTGGGCTATCGCCCAAACCCATCAGGGGACCAGTCCCCAGACCCCATTACCGCTTCGCGGCTGCTTGAAGCAGACGCGAAGCGAGGAAGGGAGTCTGAGGGTTCGGATTCTCCGAACTGGGACAGGAGTGAATGACAGCCCTGTGGGCTGTCAAAGCTGTCCTGACCGACGAGCGTCGAGCGAGGAGATAGAAATCCCTCAGGCAGGTCCGGGCGGCAGCTCGGCGTACCCCAGAAAGAGTGAGGTATAGATATGGATTGGCTTGAAACTGTTGTGCATACCACGACCATGGGTGCGGATATCGTCAGCGAGGTGCTCATGAATGCTGGCGCGGTCGGCACGTCGATTGAGGATCGATATGATGTCACCTCTTCCAAGAAGGAAGACGGTATGTGGGATATGATCGACGAGGAAGTGCTCGCCAAGATGAGCGAGGATGTGCTCGTCAAGGCATATTTTAAGAATGACGCCGCCGTGCAGGAGATTATGCTGCTGGTGGGGGAAAAGCTGAACGAGCTCAAGCGCTTTGATATGGGCTTTGACATCGGCAGCCTGGCGCTTGAACATCAGAATGTGCAGGAACAGGACTGGGCGGAGAATTGGAAGAAGTATTACAAGCCCTTCCGCGCGGGCGAAAGACTGGTTATCAAGCCGAGCTGGGAAGCCTACGAGGAGAAGGATGGCGACCTGGTTCTGGAGCTCGACCCGGGCATGGCCTTCGGTACCGGCACGCATGAGACGACCTTCATGTGCATGGAACAGCTGGAGAAATACGTGACCCCGGGATGCAAGACCATCGACGTGGGTTGCGGCAGCGGCATTCTGGGCCTGGCTGCGGCGAAGCTGGGCGCTTCCGACGTGCTGGCCATCGATCTGGACGAGCTGGCGGTCAAGGTTGCGGCGGATAACACCGAAAAGAACGGCCTTGCCGACAAGGTGCGCGTGGTACACGGCGATCTGCTGGAGAAGGCGGATGAGATGGCCGACGTCATCGTGGCGAACATCATTGCGGACGTGATCTGCTTCCTGTGCGGTCCGGCAAAGAAGCATCTGCTCCCGGGCGGCACGTTCATCTGCTCCGGCATCATTCGTGAGCGGGAGGACGATGTGCAGGCAGCTCTCAGCGCAGCCGGTTATACCGTTTGCAATCGCCTGGCGAAGGGCTCCTGGGTCTGCCTGGCTGCAAAAGCGGAGGATTGAGATGCATCGATTCTTTGCTGATGAAAACGGGATACACAGCGGAACGGCATGCCTGAGCGCCGAGGATTCGCGCCATGCGCTGCGTGTACTTCGGCTTGATGTGGGCGATGAAGTGGAGCTGGTCTGTGAGCCGTCGCATTATCTGGCAGGTATTGCCAGCGTGCAGGATGGCATTGTGACCGTAGCGATCCGCGGCGAACTGCGCCCTACCGAGGCGAAGACGCAGGTGACGATCTATCAGGGCCTGCCCAAGGCGGACAAGATGGAGCTGATTGCGCAGAAGACGACGGAGCTTGGCGTGTATGCGATCCGTCCGGTGGCGATGGAGCGCTGCGTGGTGAAGCTCGAGGGTAAGGATGCACCCAAAAAGATTGAGCGCTGGCAGAAGATTGCGCGCGAGGCGGTCAAGCAATGCGCTCGAACCAGCGTCCCCGAGGTGCTTGAGGTCAAAAAGCTTGCGCAGCTGGCGGATGAGTTTGCGCAGCTGGATGTGCTCATCGTCCCGTGGGAAGCGGCCAGAGACGGAAGCATTCGCCAGACGCTTGAACCGTATGTCGATCGGGATGAACTGCGCGTCGGCATTCTGATCGGTCCGGAGGGCGGCATCAGCGAAAAGGAAGCGACGTGGCTTGCAGATAACGCAAATGCGAAGCTGGTTACGCTCGGCCCGCGCATTCTGCGCACGGAAACGGCAGGGCTTTGCGCGCTGACGATGGTCATGGCGTATCGCGGCGAAATGGAATAAATACGTTTGATGCGGCAGGGACTTGCAAGATTCCCTGCCGTATTTTATAATGGACACAAGATTATCGACGAAAGAGGGACGAATATATGCGTTTTCGTAAGAGTTTAAAAGTGACCAAGGGCGTCAAGCTCAATCTTTCCAAGACCGGTGCGAGCTTCACGCTGGGCAGCGGGTCTCCCATTTCGCTGAACCTGGGTACGAAGGGCGCGTATCTGAACTGGAGCATTCCGGGTACGGGCGTGTATGACCGCGTGCGTCTGGATACCCTGCTTAAGGATAAGCTGGGCGGCGTGTTCGGATTCGGCAAGGCGGCTGCAGAAGAAGAGGAGAAGGAGACGAAGAAGGGGGCGAAGTCTTCTTCCAAGGCCAAATCCGCTTCCAAGAAGACTGCGGATAAGGCGGCGAAGAAGGAGCCGGCGCGTCCGTCCGATGAAGAGATGGAAGTCATCGCACAGGAGATTGCGCTGATCAATATCCATCAGCAGGCGGCTGATGTGGTCAAGAAGGCGACGGGCACGCTTGAAGCTGCGACCGCCGAAAAGGAGATCGAAGACTGGCTCGATGAGAGCGAGGCACCGATCGCCTTTGCGATCCAGACCGAGGTGCTCGAGGATAAGGGCGCGATCATGATCGACTTGGATCTGCCGGAAATCGAGGATATGCCGCAGAATACGCTTTCCGAGCTGGCGGACGGCACGATCAAGATCAAGAAAAAGACCAAGAAGCAGCAGTATGAGGATTACCGCACCTGCGTCTTTGGCTTGGGCGAGTATGTGGCCAGTCATGTGTTTGCCATTGTACCGCAGGCCAAGAAGATTGTCGTGTCCGCATATACGCAGCGCCGCGATGAAAAGACAGGCGAGCAGATGGATGTGTTCATTTACTCTGTGGAGTTTGCCCGCAGCGTCTTCACGAAGGACTATCAGCAGAAGGATCCGTACGAATTCTGTCAGGATCTGCCCAGCAGGTTCTATGTGCTGGCCAGCGGCGTGATGAAGGAGATCGCCCCGTTTGAAGCGGCGGATATCAAATAACCATGTTTTGAGGAGAATCAGTTATATTCATGATCGAAAACAAGACGGTGGCCTTTCACACGCTGGGCTGCAAGGTGAATCAGTATGATACGCAGGCCATGCGCGAGCGCTTTGAACAGGCGGGCTGCCGCACGGTGGAATTTGAAGAACTTGCTGATATTTACGTGGTGAATACCTGCACGGTGACGGGTACAGGCGACAAAAAGAGCATGCAGACGATCCGCCGCTGCCACAGAAGGAATCCGGAGGCGGCGATTGTCGTAACAGGCTGCCTTGCGCAGCGCGCAGCGGACGAACTGAAGCTGCCGGGCGTGCGCCTTGTGCTGGGCACGCAGCGCCGCGGCGAGGTGGTGCAGCTGCTTGAGCAGGCGCTCAGCCAGGACTGCACGCTCATCGCTGTGGAAACGCTGCGTCAAGCGCCGTTTGAGCACCTGATGGTGCATGCGCACGAGGGGCATACCCGCGCAACCATGAAGATTCAGGAGGGCTGCGACCGCTGGTGTACGTATTGCATCATCCCGTCCGTGCGTGGTCCGATCCGCTCGCGCCCGCTGGAGGAGATTCGTGCTGAGGCCGAGAGCCTGGCTGAAGCGGGCTTCAAAGAAGCGGTGCTCACCGGCATTCACTTGACCAGCTACGGCCGTGAGCAGCACGGCGCAATCACCCTGCTTGACGCCATCCGCGAGGTGCATGCGGTCGAGGGAATCGAGCGCATTCGTCTGGGTTCGCTGGAGCCGGTGATCGTGACGGCGGAATTTGTCGAAGGAATCAAAGCACTTCCCAAGGTTTGCCATCAGTTCCATCTGGCGCTTCAGTCGGGCAGCGATACGGTGCTCTCCCGCATGCGCAGGCGCTATACCAGCGGAGAATTCCTTGCTGCCTGCGCCCTGCTGCGCGGTGCGTTTGAGGATTGCGCGCTGACGACGGACGTGATGACCGGCTTCCCGGGCGAAACGGAGGAAGAATTCGCGCAGACAGTGGATACTTGCCGGAAAGCCGGCTTTGCCCGGATGCATGTGTTCCCGTATTCCGAGCGCGAAGGCACCAAGGCTGCCGCGATGGAAGGCAGTGTGCCGCGCGCTGTCCGCGAGGAGCGCGCCAGGAAGCTGATTGCCGTGGGCAAGGAGCTTGAGCACGCTGCGCTGGAAAGCCGCGTGGGCAAAATGGAAGCTGTGCTCATCGAAGAGACAGATACGCAGGGCCGCGGCATTGGATATACGGGCGGATATATGCGCGTGCTTGTGCCGGATGGATGTCCGGGGGAGATTGTGCGCGCGCGCATCATGGAGATTGAAAAGGATGAATTGAGAGGAGAGGTTGTCCGATGAACGATTGTCTGTTCTGCAAGATCGCTGCGGGCCAGATCCCGAGCACGAAGGTATACGAGGACGAGCAGGCGCTCGCCTTCCGCGATATTGCGCCGCAGGCGCCGGTGCATGTGCTGGTGATCCCGAAGAAGCATGTGTCCGGCTGGTACGACGCCAAGGATGAGGACGATGCGCTGCTGGCGCACCTGATGCGCGTGGCGGCCAATGTGGCGAAGATGGAGAATATTGTCGACAGCGGCTTCCGTGTAGTCTCCAATTGCGGCGCCGACGCCCAGCAGACGGTGAAGCATCTGCATCTGCATGTGCTTGGCGGCAAGGCGATGGCCGGCGAAATGGCTTGACCTGCTGGTGCAGGGCAGTACAGGCGGTGCTTTGCAATAGCCGTATGCTGCTGACAAGGCCGATGCCGCGTGAGGTAAGCGCCTGACATAGAACGATGAAAACTGCATGATTCTTTTCGGGCAAGATTGTGCCTAAAAACTTTTGAAGAAAATGAAAAATGCGGTTGACGAATAGGGATTGTTGCGCTATAATTAAGCGTACGGTACTCCATTGACGGCGAGTTTGACGCAATGGATCGTCGAATGATTGAGCCGAGGGGAGGGATACTAGATGTCTGAGATCCGTGTTCGTGAGAATGAATCCCTGGAAAGTGCTCTGAGGAGATTCAAGAGGCAGTGCGCGCGGGCCGGCGTTATCGCGGAGGTTCGCAAGCGCGAGCATTACGAGAAGCCCAGCGTGAAGCGCAAGAAGAAGGCTGAGGCTGCCCGTAAGCGCAAGTACTGATTCACAAAATCGCTCCATCGCAAGATGGAGCTTTTTTCGTATATGCATGAGAATGAGGGATATATCTGTGAAATACGCATTTATGCTTTATCCGCATCAGAATGTGCGCTATCGCCAGTCTATGCGCCTTCTCTCCGAGCAGGAGCTGCTCATGACGCTGCGCGCGCTGGGCTATGAAAGCGATGTCAAGCTCACCGAAATGGGCGGCGCTTCGTTCCTGGAGTTTGAGGCGGAGAATCTTTCTGCGCGGGATCAGCGCATGCTGAGCACGCTTGCGAGCGTATATGTCATGTTTTCGTACGAAAACGGCGGCCTTGTGCCCATGGAGAATATGCATCCGGATTATATCGGCGAGGATCTGCCCGCGCTGCTCAAGTATAAGGGCAAGACGAATGAGATGTTTACCGATACGATGCTGACCATGGCGCTTGCTTCTAGTGCATTTATGAACGTACATGACAGCGATCTGATTGTATGCGATCCCATGGCGGGGCGCGCAACGACGCTGATGCTTGCGCTTCGCCGCGGCTATCATGGCGTGGGCATTGAGATTGGCAAGGCGGATGTGAAGGAAGCGTGCGATTACATGACGCGCTATCTCGAGTTCCACCGCATCAAGCACAGGAAAACCGAAAGTTCCCTGACGGTGAAGGGGCAGGCGGGCGGCAAAGAGACGAGGTTCGTCTTTTCCGATACGCCGGAGCATTTCAAGGCGGGCGATACCCGCAGCCTGCGCATGATCCTGGGCGATACGCGCGATGCGCTCGCGCTGCTCAAGGCGAAGTCCGTGCATCTGATGGTGACGGATATTCCGTACGGCGTGCAGAAGGGCACGGCAGGCAAGCAGGATTCCATCGGCGGCACGCTGCAAAAAGCGCTGCCCGCGTGGCATGATACGCTCAAGAGCGGCGGCGTGCTGGCGATGAGCTTTAATACCTATGTGACAAAGCGCGCCGATCTGGAACGCATGTGCCAGCTGGCGGGGTTTGAGATTGTTGAAACCGGCAGCCTGGAGCACTGGGTGGAGCAGGCGATCAATCGCGATGTGATTCTGGCGCGCAGGGTATAATGGTTTTCTTCCAAAGAACACATATTTTTGCGTTGTGAGGCGTATCCTTGTAACGAAGCACATCCACGGCCTGTCGGGCTGTGACAAAAACATGTGTCCCTTTGGGAGGAGCTGAAACCTGTTGGAATCGACAAGATCAATTGAGTGTATGACGGTCGTGCAGCTGCGCGAGTTGGCGCGGGAAAAGAAGGTGCGCCTGCCTTACGGCGTGAATAAGGCGCAGATTGTGCAGCTGCTCAGCAGCCGCGAAGAAGCCTGTCAGGAGCCCGCGCAGGACGACGAAGAGATCGGGCTGTACAAGCCCAAGCCGATGGGCTATTACAACGAGGAATACGGCACGAGCAATCCGGTCGTGCCCCGGCTGATCAAGGCGGGCCTGCTCGGTACGGGCAAGGGTGTGCTGGAGGTGCAGTCCGGCGGTTATGGCTTTCTGCGCGCCAATAACTGTTCGTCCGGTCCGGAGGATATCTACGTTTCGATCGCGCAGATCCGCCGGTTTGGCCTGCGCAGCGGCGATTATGTCGAGGGCAGAACGCGCGAGCGGCGCATGGGCGACCGATACAGCGCGCTGATGTATATTGACAGCGTCAATGGCGATAATCCGGAGATCGCGCGTGTGCGCCGTCCGTTCGATTCGCTTACCCCCATCCATCCCAATCGCCGCCTGACGCTGGAAAGCACGCAGGGCGAAAGCGATATGGCCATGCGACTGCTGGATTTTATTGCGCCCATCGGCCTTGGCCAGCGAGCGCTGATTGTCGCCCCGCCCAAGGCGGGCAAGACCGTGCTGCTCAAGAAGATTGCCCAGTCGATCCGCAAGAATCATCCGGATATTGAGCTGATGGTGCTGCTCATTGACGAGCGTCCGGAGGAAGTGACGGACCTAAGGCGCAGCGTGGATGCGCAGATCGTCTATTCTACGTTCGATGCGCCGCAGGAAAACCACGTGCGTATCGCGCAGATGGTCTATGAGCGCGCGCAGCGCCTGGTAGAGCAGGGGAAGCACGTTGTCGTGCTCATGGACAGCCTGACGCGGCTTGCCCGCGCGTGCAATAGCCTGGCGCCCGGCGGCAGGGCGATGAGCGGCGGCCTCGCGCCCGGGGTGCTGGCCATGCCCAAGCGCTTTTTCGGCGCGGCGCGCAATATCGAGGAGGGCGGCAGCCTGACGATTATTGCTACCGTGCTGGTGGAAACCGGCAGCCGCATGGACGACGTCATCTTCGAGGAATTCAAGGGGACGGGCAATGCTGAAATCCGGCTGGATCGCGCGCTCTCGGAAGCGAGGGTGTTCCCGGCGATCGATCTGGCCAGATCGGGCACGCGTCGCGAGGAGCTGCTCCTGGATACGCAGGAGGCGGAAGGCGTGCGCGCCGTTCGCCGGGTGCTGTCGCAGGGGCATACGCGCGAGGCGACGCAACAGCTGATGGGCATGCTGGAAAAGACGGAAAGCAATAAAGATTTTTTCAAAAAGTTGCAGGAATGGCTTGCAATTTGGGAAAAAGAAGGGTATACTATACGAAGTCTCCGCTCAAGCGTATGAGAAGACGCCTATTTGATTTGCGCCTTTCATGCGATAGTATTGCGGTAAAAGAGGTGAAAATCATGAAGGAAGGCATCCATCCGAAGTATCAGAAGGTTACCGTGACCTGCGTCTGCGGCAACACTTTCGTCACCGGTTCCACCAAGAAGGAGCTGCGCGTTGAAATCTGCTCCAAGTGCCACCCGTACTACACCGGCAAGCAGAAGCTCGTTGACGCCGGCGGCCGTGTCGATCGCTTCAAGAAGCGCTACG
>JAFQIF010000182.1 GCA_017397695.1 Clostridia bacterium | reverse complement strand
TCGGTTAGAGCACCCGCCTGATAAGCGGGAGGTCGGTGGTTCGAGTCCACTTCAATCCACCATATTCCTCAGTAGCTCAATGGCAGAGCATTCGGCTGTTAACCGAAGGGTTGTAGGTTCGAGCCCTACCTGGGGAGCCAAAGACCGCTGACTTCATCCGGAGTCAGCGTTTTTTGTTGTGTAAATCTTTCTGCAGATCATCGGCCCCGTCTGCAAATCTGCGGGATTTACAGCACTTTGTCGGTGATACTGCCGGCAGCATGCCGGTTTGTTTTTCTACAGATTCATATATGCAAGGAGGACGGACAGATGAAAAACAAGGTCATTCTCATCTCCATTGACGGCATGCGCCCGGACGGCTTTCTCGCCTGCGGTCATCCCTTCATCCGCAGCATGATGGCGTGCGGCGCCTATACGCTTTGCGCCAGTTCCATGCGGCCCTCCGTCACGCTCCCCTGCCACATGTCCATTTTCCACAGCATACCGCCTCAGCGGCACGGCACCACAACTAATCTCTACATGCCGCCTGTCCATGCCGTCAAGGGCCTCTTTGAGCAGATTCACGACGCAGGCGGCCACTGCGCCATGTTCTATGGCTGGGAGCCCATTCGCGACGTTGCGCGCCCCGGTTCGCTTGCCCGTGCCGAATACGTCTGGTCGTACGCCCGGGAGTCCGTTGATCAGGAACTGACTGCGCGCACCCTCGCCTGTATCCGGGAGGATGTGCCCGATTTCATCTTCCTGTATCTGGTAGACACCGACGAGAAGGGCGGTCACGACAACGGCTGGATGACCGAGGCATATCTTAGCCGCATTAACACCGCCATCGGCTGCGTTCAGGCGGTATATGATCAGGCTGGCGAAGACTACACCATCATCGTGACGGCCGACCACGGCGGCCACGACCGCACACACGGCACCGACCTGCCGGAGGATATGACCATTCCCATGTTTTTTATCGGACCTGACTTTGCGCCCGGCACGCAGCTGGAAAACGTATCCCTGCTCGATATTGCGCCGACCGTCGCCGACGTCATGGGCGTCTATCCCGCAAACGGCTGGGAAGGCCGCAGCCTGGCAAAATAGAGCGAAAGCTCCGCTGTTTGCGGAGCTTTTTTATACATCTTTCTGAAAAACTCAGGCCTGGCCGCATGACACCAGGATTTGCAGGCCTTCGCCGGTGATGCCGCGATCAAGCAAGCCGGTTTGTTTCAGCGTCGTGCTGCAGGCACGATCACCGTGAATACCGTTCCCTTTCCCCATTGGCTTCTCACGCGAATCGTTCCGCCCATCTGCCGCACAAGTCTTTGGACAATTGAAAGCCCCAATCCCTTTCCGGGCAGATGATCGCTCTCCTTCGCCCTCGCAAGCGGCAGGTACATCCTGCGCTGAAATGCCGCCTTCATGCCTATCCCATTATCTGAGACGACAAAACGGAGCCAGGATGCATCACTGCGCCAAGGCAGCGCCAGCCGCTGCGCTCGAAGCATGATCTCTCCGCCCGCCGGCGTGTATTTGATTGCGTTGCTCAGCAGATTGACCAGCACGCGCGTAAGCGCACCGTAATCCTGCGAAAACGCGCCCGCTCCCAGCGCAGATACATCCAGGCTGAAACGCTGCCGCTTTTCCGCCGCCCCCGGCGCGCAGATCGCCTCCAGTTCATGGCGAAGCATCTCACCCGTGAAGGCCTGTTCACGCAGCGCGCCAGCTGCGCTCGTCAGCATTCCATCCATCGCGCGCACGGCAGCCAGTATCTGCCTCAGCTGTGCGTTGACGTCCTTTCCCTGCCTTTCCATCGCCATCTGTACTGCGCCTTCCACACAGCATATCGGCGTGCGCAGGTCGTGCGCCAGCGCAGCCAGACGCGTCTGTTCGATCCCATACATGCTTTTCTGCATCCTGTTCCCTCCTCCCTTTATCCATATTGTATGGACATTTCCAGAGAAATATGTCGCAATTATTAATAAAATTATTTAATATGTTACAAATTATTCACATTTTCGTATGTATTCGGCAAATCCTCTCGCCATTCGACAGCACATGCATCTCTGATTCTATAAAAACCTCTGTCAATCGACAAAAAGCACCCAGCGGCTGGGATCACTTCCGATCCACCTTTTACTGTGAAACCTCTCTGGGGACACTGCATGTGTTGTGCGCAAATCTCTGTAAAGCAAAGAATCCCGCGAAATAATCCGCGGGATTCTCTCTTTATTCTGCTTAGTTGTTGGGATCGGCGCCGATAACCGCCTTGATGCGGCGTACGCCGGCGGAAGAGGACTCCTCCTTCTGGATCTTAAAGGAAACCAGCTCGCCAGTATGGGTGGCGTGCGGGCCGCCGCAGATCTCCTTGGAGTACTCGCCCATGGTGTACATGCGAACCTGCTCGCCGTACTTGCTCTCAAACAGACCGATCGCTCCCTCAGCCTTCGCAGCCTCGACGGTGGTCTCGGTCATCACAACCGGAACATCCGCAGCGATCCACTCATTCACCAGCGCCTGAACCTGCGCAAGCTCTTCCTTGGTCACCTTGCGGCCAAACTTAAAGTCGAAGCGCAGGCGCTCAGCGGTGATGTTGGAGCCCTTCTGCGCGACCTCGTCGCCCAGCACGCGGCGCAGCGCCGCCTGGAGCAGGTGGGTCGCGGTATGCAGGCGCGCGGTCTGCGCGCTGTGATCGGCCAGGCCGCCCTTAAAGCGCTGCTCAGCGCCCGCCTGGGACAGCTTCTGATGGGCCGCAAAGTGATCGGCGAAGCCCTTCTCGTCGACGGTGAGGCCCTTCTCGGCCGCCAGCTCGCGGGTCATCTCGATCGGATAGCCATAGGTATCGTACAGGTGGAACGCATCCAGGCCGTCGATAACGGTCTTGTCACCCAGGCGGGAAACAACCTTGGCGAATTCCTTCTCGCCCTGACGCAGGGTACGGGCAAAGCGGGTCTCCTCCAGCTTGAACTGCTCGAGCACGAACGCTTCATTCTGCTTAAGCACCGGATAGACGTCAGCATACTGCTCGATGATCACCTTAGCAATCTCGCAGGTGAAGCCCTCGCCCATGCCGATGCCCATGCCGTAGCGCACAGCGCGGCGGATCAGGCGGCGCAGGACATAGCCCTGATCGACGTTGCTCGGGGACACGCCGCGCGGGTCGCCCATGATGAAGGTGGCGGTACGCAGATGGTCAGCCACGATGCGGAAGGCCTTGGTGGTCTCCTCGTCGCTGCCGTATTCCTTGCCGGAAAGCTCGGCAATTTTGGCCAGGATGTCAGTGAAGGCGTCGGTTTCGTAGACGGACTTCTTGCCGTTGAGCACGCAGATGGTGCGCTCAAGGCCCATGC
>JAFQIF010000181.1 GCA_017397695.1 Clostridia bacterium | reverse complement strand
GCCCCTGCTTGCAAGCTATTCTCACTCATCCATCTTAAGAACCGCCATAAACGCTTCGCTGGGTACCTGTACGCTGCCGAGCTGGCGCATGCGCTTTTTGCCTTCCTTTTGCTTCTCCAGCAGCTTGCGCTTTCGGGAAATATCGCCGCCGTAGCACTTGGCCAGAACATCCTTGCGCATCGCCTTGACCGTCTCACGCGCGATCACCTTGCCGCCGATCGCCGCCTGAATCGGAATCTCAAACATCTGACGCGGGATGACGTCCTTGAGCTTTTCGGCGATGGAGCGGCCGCGCGTATAGGCGCGATCCTTGTGCACGATCATCGACAGCGCGTCGCAGATATCGCCGTTGAGCAGCATATCCAGCTTCACCAGCTCGCTCTGCTGATAGCCGAAAAACTCATAATCATAGCTGGCGTAGCCGCGGGAACGGCTCTTGATCTGATCAAAGAAATCGAAGATGATCTCCGAGAGCGGCATCTCATAATGCAGGCACACGCGGCTGCCCTCATACACCATATCCTTGAACACGCCGCGCTTATTCTGGCAGGTTTCCATCAGTGCGCCGACATATTCCTGCGGCGTATGGATGCTAGCCTTGACGAACGGCTCTTCCATATAGTCGATCTCGCCGATAGCCGGCAGATTAGACGGGTTATCCACATCCAGCACGGTACCGTCCGTCTTATGTACCTTATAGATGACGCTCGGTGCGGTCGTGATCAGATCCAGATCAAACTCTCGCTCCAGGCGCATGGTAATGATCTCCATGTGCAGAAGGCCGAGGAAACCACAGCGGAAACCGTAACCCAGCGCCTGGCTGGTTTCCGGCTCGAAGGTCAGCGACGCGTCATTCAGGCGCAGCTTTTCCAGCGCATCCTTGAGGTTCTCGTAGTCCGCGCCGTCCACCGGATAGATGCCGCAGAATACCATAGGCGTCACCTGGCGGTAACCCGGCAGCATTTCACTCGCCGGATTGGCGTCATCCGTGATCGTATCGCCCACGCGGGTATCGTGAATATCCTTGATGGAGGCGGCGATATAGCCTACGTCGCCCGCACGCAGTTCGTCGCAGGGCACATAACCCGGGCTGCGGGTGCCCACCTCAACCACGTCAAAGCACGCGCCCGTATTCATCATGCGGATGCGCATACCCGTGCGCACCTTGCCGGACACGATACGCACATAGCAGATCGCTCCGCGATAGTTATCGTAGAAGGAATCGAAGATCAGCGCCTGCAGCGGCTCCTCTTCCTCGCCCTCCGGCGGAGGCATCATCGTGACCACGCTTTCGAGCACATCGTCGATGCCCAGACCAACCTTCGCGCTGATAAGCGGCGCTTCGCTTGCATCGATGCCAATGATTTCCTCGATCTCGGCGCGCACCTCGTCCGGGCGCGCGCTGGGCAGATCGATCTTGTTGATCACCGGAATGATCTCCAGGTCGTGCTCCAGCGCCATATATACATTGGCCAGCGTCTGCGCTTCCACGCCCTGCGTGCTGTCCACAACCAGCAGCGCGCCCTCGCATGCAGCCAGCGCGCGGGAAACCTCGTACGTAAAGTCGACATGGCCGGGGGTATCGATCAGGTTGAGCGTGTAGGTTTCGCCATCCTTAGCCGTGTAGTTCATGGTCACAGCCTTGCTCTTGATGGTGATGCCGCGCTCGCGCTCCAGCTCCATGGAGTCCAGAATCTGCTCGACCATCTCGCGCTTTTCATACACGCCAGTCTTTTCCAGCAGCCGGTCAGCCAGGGTGGACTTGCCGTGGTCAATATGCGCAATGATGCAGAAATTGCGGATTTTGTTCATGCGTTCGTTTGCCAAAGTGGATTCCTCCGTTGCTTGATCGCTTGTTTACAGGGGATACGTCCATGCGCCGCACAGCATCAGCGTAAAGCCGAGCGTAAGCAGCAGACAGACCCAAATCGAATGATACTTCAGGCGGATCCCGCCCAGATTGCTGACAGTAATAAGTTCATCGCCGAGGAAGGCAAGCAGCGCGCCAAGCATACTTGTCATGCCCGAAAGCGGAAACGGCCACGGCCGGAAGAGGCAGGATGCACACAGCGCCGCAGCAGAAGCCGCCGTCAGCGCAGGCACCATACCCGTGACGCCCGCCAGCACGCGCAGGAAAAACGGCTGCCTGGTATTGAGCAGCACCAACGCCAGATACGGTACGGCATGCATCACCAGCATGATGATCATCGCGCTTTGCAGCACCACGTTGGTAGGCAGCCCTTCCGCCGCATAGGCAAAGAAATAGTGGATCATCATCAATCCGATCGAGCCTGTGCGCAGCAGCGTCGCCGCCAGATATTGCTGACGAATCCCTGCGCTCACCGGCGCATAGCCGCTCTCCACCGCATTGGACAGCCACAGCATGCACAGCGACGCAGCCATCACGCCCATGGCGTTATGCCCCGTCGCCACCACGCCCAACACGGCAAGCAGCATCAGGAAAAGCGAACCATTCAGGCGGATGCTTCTGCCGCGCGCATCCAGGCGCGCAAGAAGCAGCAGCTGCTCCCTGAAAAATCTGGCAATCTTATCCAGCCCGTCGTCGATATGCTCGCTGCCCTCGCGCAGCGTCAGATCCATATTCTCTTCGTTGCTGACCTTGGAAAACAGCTTCGCAATGCTGCGGCCCAGCGTGCCGAAATACAGCTGAAGACGCCAGCCGATCGACGAATTGGTGAGCAGGGTCAGCCTCGGCTTCAAAAACTGAGGAATAATCTGGCACCCGCGATCAACCAGACTATCGAAAAACTCGTCGATCAATGCTGCCAGCCCTCCCGGAAAAATGCTCTTGTTGTCTTTTCTGATTCATGGATACCTGCTATAATGGATGGCAGAAAACTGCGAAAGAAGGAAGTGTCTGCCATGAATAACCAGCTTGAGACTGTCGCCGCTGCGCTTCGCGCACGCGGATTCGAAACAGCCGTATTTGATACCAAGGAGGAGGCCAGCGCCTTCATCCTATCCGATGCGCCCAAAGGGGCAACCGTCGCAGTCGGCGGCAGCATGACCGTGAAGCAGATGGACCTGCACACAAAGCTGCGCGAAGACGGCCATGAAGTGCTCTGGCACTGGGAGGTTGAGCCTGCCAAACGCGGCGCCCTGCTCCATGAAGCCATGAACGCGCCGGTCTATCTCTGTTCTGCCAATGCCCTCACTGAGGATGGCCTCATGGTACAGATCGACGGAAACGGCAACCGCGTTGCCGCCATGTGCTACGGCCCGTCCACGGTTTATGTCGTGATCGGACGAAATAAGATCGTCCGCGGCGGTATGCAGCAGGCTGTGGCGCGCATCAAGAGCGTCGCCTGCCCGCAAAATGCCCGCCGTCAGGGGATCGCTACCCCCTGCGCTCAAACCGGCCATTGCGACGTTTCCGCCTGCAAGGCCTCTATGTGCCATATGACCGTGAGCTTTGATCTGGCTCCGGGCGGCAAGCGCACGCAGGTCGTGCTCGTTGACGAAGACCTCGGTTATTAAGAAGGACCGATGCCCTCCCCTTTCGGGGAGGGCTTTTTATGATGTTTCTTCATACTGGCGCGAAGCGTAAAAGGGGAGTCTGAAGGACAATGTCCCTCAGTCGGGTTTTAGGGCAGCAGCCCTAATGCCCCTCTCTCAGCGCTTGCTGCCCTTCGTGCCTGCTGCCACCTTCTGCAGAATCGTGGAATCGAACGCGTAGACATTCGTGTTCTTGTCGGCATGGGCGCGCAGCGCATCCTCCACCATGATCTCTACCAACCTGGCAAAGCTCACGCCGCATTCCTTCCACAGGTAGAACGCCAGAGAACCCGGAATGGTGTTCGGTTCGTTGACAAAGAGCATATCGTTTTCATCGAGGATGAAATCGACGCGCATCGTGCCGCGGCCATCGAGCATCTTGAAGATTTCTCTGGTCATCTTTTGGATGCGCGTGGTCAGCTCCTCGCCAATCGGCGCAGGCACCACGCGGGACAGGCTCTTCATGCCGCGGGATTCCTCACCCTTCGCGCCGGCATTGCGCAGATACTTCTCAAAGAAGTTCAGGAACTTATCACCCGTGGACGGCACCGGCATCTCGCACACGGATGCGCGAACCTCCTCGCCATAGCCCAGAGCGGCGCAGTTGATCTCCACCGGATTGTTGATACCCACCTCGCAGAGAATGCGGCGGTCATAGGAAGCAGCCAGGTCGATCGCCTGCTCCAGCTCCTCACGGCTGTTCACCTTGGATACGCCGATGGAAGAGCCCAACGCAGCCGGCTTGACGACGACCGGATACTTGATCTTGCGCTCAATGCGCTCAATGATCATTTCGCGCTCCAGCTTCAGCTGATCGCGGGTGAACCAGACGAAATCCAGCACCGGGAAACCGGCGCCCTTGAGCATCTGCTTCATGGCAATCTTATCCATACCCACGGAGGAGCCGAGTACGCCGGAGGAGGCATACGGGATATTGGCCATCTCAAGCAGACCCTGTACCGTACCATCCTCGCCATGCAGGCCATGGAGCACCGGAATCGCCACATCAATATGCGCAACCGGCGCAGGCACCTTGGCAAACAGGCCCGCACGCTGCGGCGGCCAGGCCCACAGATCGCCTGCGTTCGCGCTCACATCCAGATTCACGCGGGTAATGCCCTTGCCCATCGGATTGAACTCACGGAAGGTCTCGATCTTATCGAGCGCCTCGCCCGTGTACCACAGGCCCTCACGGGAGATGTACACCGGCGTCACATCAAAACCTGCCTGCTTCGCCGCCTCAATGAGCTGCAGGGCGGAGATGATGGATACGTCATGCTCGCAGCTGCGGGAACCAAAGATCACCGCAATGTTCATTTTGCTCATATTCTTATCGCTCCTCACTCGCTGTAATTATCCGGCAAATCATTCTCATAGAGCACCACATCGCCCGATTGCATCATCGCATGCAGCACCTTCGTGCTCTCTTCCAGACTGCCCACCACATGTATGTTTTCCTGCGGGAAGCCCTTTTCCAGCAGACCGTCCACGATCGGCTGCGTATGCTTCCTGCCCACCAGAATCGCGATGTCCACGCTCTGTGCCATCTGTTCACCGAACGCGCGATTGAACTGCGCTTCCTCGCCGCCCAGTTCCACCATGCCGGGCGTGATCACAATGCGCCTGCCCGGGAAATCCTTGAGCACACGCAGCGCAGCCCTTGCGCCGACAGGATTGGCATTGAATGCATCATCGATAATCGACACGCCGCCGCTGCCATTGAGCAGCTCCAGACGGTGCTCCACCGGCTGACAGCGCGCCACACCCATGGCAATCTCTGCAGGCGTCATGCCCAGCGTACGCGCCGCCGTGCAGCACAGCAGCAGGTTGGCGATAGAATGCTCGCCCAGCAGCCTTGTCTGGCAGCGTGCGCTTTCTCCGGTTTCGATGTCGGTAAGCGTGAAGCGCGTACCGAACGGCCCCCACTCCATGTCGCTCGCCTGCATCAGATCGCCCGGCATATATTTCTTCTCAAGCGGGCAGCGCGCGTAAAGCTCTTCACAGATTGCCCCATCGCGCGCCAGAATCGCCGTGCCATTTTGCGGCAGGCCGTCGATCAGTTCATACTTGGTGTTCTTGATGCGCTCAATCGTACCAAACGTATCCAGATGCTGCGGGCCGACGGAGGTCAGAAGGCCCATGGTCGGATGCACCAGATCAACCAGTTCTCTGATATCGCCGACGTGACGCGCGCCCATCTCCGCGATGAACACCTGATGGCTGAGCATCAGCAGCTCACGGATTACGCGGGTCACGCCCATGGTCGTATTAAAGCTGGACGGCGTAGCCAGCACGCTGTACTTGACGGACAGAATATCTCGAAGCAGGAACTTCGTGCTCGTCTTGCCGTAGCTGCCGGTGATACCGATCCGGATCAGGTTCGGGTTTGCATCCAGACGCTTCTTTGCGTCGTCCACAAACTGCTGGTTGATGTGCTTCTCAATCGGCTGAGCGCACACAGCGCTGAGCGCGATAAGCAGCGCCTCAACGGCGGGCAGCGCCCAGCGCAGGGACAGCGCAATCGCGCCTGCTGCCAGCGAAACCACGAACGCAACCGCCGCATGCATGGCAATCAGACGCTTGACGCGCTCGGTGACCACAAAAGGCTTTTTCAGCTTTTCTTTCTTTGCCTGCATAAACAGCAGCGCTGTCATCGCAGCACAGAGAACAGGCAGCAGCAGCCTGGGCATGCCGATAAGCGCGCTCAGCGCGCACACAGCACCCATCGCCAGCCCCGGCAGCAGCGTCTTCTTCGCATTGCGCTTCACGCTGCGATAGAATCCGGGCAGCTGATAGCTCTCCAGCTGGAAATAATGCAGCAGGCGCCAGCCGCTCAGCGGCAGGCAGACCGCCAGCACCAGGCATTCCAGTATATTCAAAATGAAACTCATGCTTTATCTCCCTTCCAGCAGGAAGCTGCTCACAATCCGCAGGAATTTCGCATTCTGCTCCAGATAAGCAAAGTGCCCGCAGCCCTCCTCCACAACGAGGCCGGCATCCGGTATCTTATCCTGCATCATTTCGCCCATCCACAGCGGAGTCTCGGTATCCTGCGCGCCCCAATACAGGAGCGTAGAAGCCTGTATCTGATCCAGCCGATCCGTCAAATCCAGCGTGATGACCTTGTTGAACGTCTGGCGCATCAAAGGCGAAAGCACCTTATAATCCGGCGAACCGAATTTCTGTACCAGCGCTTCGCGGCCCTTCTCGGGCAGATCGCCAAATACGTGTGTTTTATCCAGCGCGTTCATGGCGCCGCGCAGGCCCTTATACAGGCGCTGTCTGGCGCTTGCTTTGCCGGTTACAGGTTTTCTGATCCCCGCCGCGCCGGTAAAGATCATGCGGCCCACAAGCTCAGGATATGTGCTTGCCAGAAGGATTGCCACGCGGCAGCCAAAGGAATGCCCCACGATGTCGCACGGCGCAAGATCCAGCCTGCGGATGATTTCGGCCGTCATTTCCATGTATTCCGGAACGCCCCACGGCACAGGCGGCTCGGCGGCCTTGCCCATCATGCCATGTCCCGGGAAGTCGATCGCAGCCACGCGCATCTTTTTTTCAAGCAATGCAGACACACTGCTCATCATCTGCGCGCTGCAGCCCCAGCCATGCAGCAGCAGCGCCGCACGCTGACCGCTTCCGCTCAGTGTCACTTCAATCCTTGCTCCGCATACTTCCAGCTGCATGATCCCGCGTCAACCCCATTCTTCCCCATAATTCTGGATTCTCATATTATACTCCATATTTTGTCAAAATAAAAGAGGGCAACGGCGAGAGAATCGCCCTTGTCCTTCTAAAATCCGGTTGTGTTTTTCTTCAAAAAAGCGTGCTTACTGCCGCTCATCGCTGCCGCAGGCAAATTCCTTATACATGATCAGCGCGTCTTCCTTATTATCCTCGTAGTAGCGTTTTCGATAGCCCACATCCAGAAAACCGCAGGCATGATACAGATTCTGAGCGACAATATTCGAGCGTCGGACCTCCAGGGTCATCATGGACATGGAGTTCTCCTTTGCCAGCTGCTCCAGCGCCTCAAAGATCATGCGGCCATAGCCCTTGCGCCTGTGTTCAGGATGCACGGCCACATTGCACACATGCGCCTCGTCGAGCACAAACCACATGCCCGCATACGCAAGCACCTGACCTTCGCCGCCGTCGAGCACCAGCCAGCGCGCCACAACGTTCTCCTTCACATCGTGCAGGATGGATTCCTCACTCCAGGGCATGGCAAAACAGATCTTCTCGATTTCGTGAATCTGCACAACGTCTTCCTCGCGAATCCTGCGAATAAACGGCTCAGCCATGTGCATTCTCCTTCTGGGCGGCCAGCTTCGCCGCGCGTTCGCGCTCCGCCTGCGGCGCGCGCAGATACAGCGGCAGCAGCGTCATGCAGTCCTTGAGCTGCTCCTCGTCCCTGGCGTATTCCATAGCCAGCGCGCATGCGCTCGCCGCCCGAAGACCCATATGCTGCGCAGGCGCAAAGTGCGCCTTATCTCCCAGGCGCTCACGGATCAGCGCTTCAAACGCCGCTGCCCCATCGCCCAGGAACAGTGCGTTCTCTCCGGTCGCCTCCACGCGATCCAGATACAGCGTCAGCTTCTCCGCCTCATCCTCCATCAGGCGGACAGGCGGCATGCCGCTTTCGAACATTGCGCCGTATACCTGCTGCGCACGCGCATCCAGAATCGGGCAAACCACGCCGCCAAAGGCCGTGACATTTGCAGCCAGCGCCTCCAGCGCATCGACGCCGATGCAGGGCTTCCCTGCTGCATGCGCAAGCGCCTTCACCGTTGACACGCCGATACGCACACCGGTAAACGAGCCGGGACCGACTACCGCACCGAACAGATCGATATCGCCGACCGTCATTTCGCACATTTCAAGCGCCTGATCCACCATCGGCATCACGCGCTGGGAATGCGTCTTACCGCTGGTGAGCTGCAGCTCGCAGATAATCCGGTTGTCTTGTGCAATCGCCACGCCGCATGCCGGGCCGGACGTATCAATCATCAGGATATTCATCGCAATCCTCCATCGCGTTGAGAATCTCATCAAGCCGCGCCTGATCAAAGGCGCCCATGGGCGCAAGCGCAATCTCCCTCGCTTCGCCGTCGTGCGCATAGCGGATATCGACCGCCAGATGATCTGACGGCATGGCTTCCTCCGCCATCTGCGGCCACTCGATCAGCGATGCGCCGTCGCGCGCCGGAATGTATTCATCCAGCCCCATCTCGTAAAGCGCATCCTCTCCCTCGAGCCTGTACAGATCGAAGTGATAGAGCTTCATTTTGCGGCCGTCATGGATATTCAGAATGGTAAACGTCGGGCTGGGCACAGGGCCTTCCACGCCCATGCCGCGGGCAGCCGCGCGGGTGAGCACGCTCTTGCCCGCGCCCATCTCGCCCTGAAGCAGCACGACGTCGCCTTCACGCAGACAAGCGCCCAGGGCATAGCCCAGGCGCTGCGTCTGTCTTTCGGAAACACTCAGTAAGGTATTCAAGGTTTTTTCACCCGGTTTGATATCGTTGTGCGCTTATCTTCCGGCCTTCTGATGCAGCAGCGGAGACACGCGCTTATAAAGCAGGTAGGTAACAATGCTGAGCACAGCAGCCTTGAGAACATTGAACGGCGCGGTAATCGCCAGCACCAGTTCCACCGTCGTATCGATAAAGCCGAACACCTTCTGGCCCATGCCGATGATCACCTCAAGCGGCAGGTTCATGAGCACCTGATATGCCGGAATGAGGATGAAGTAATTGACCAGCACGCTGACAACCACCATGGTCACAGAACCGATCAGCATCGCAACCAGAGCGCTCCTGCGGTTCTTATGACGGCGGTAATACAGGCTCGCCGGAACGACGAACGCACAGGACATCAGGATATCCGCCAGTTCGCCCACGCAGGCCGTGCTCGTGCCGAGCATATGCACCAGATTCTTAACAATGATCACCGCAATGCCCTGAATCGGGCCCATCGCAAAGCCGGCCAGAATCGCCGGGAGCGTGGACAGATCCAGCTTGTAAAAAGCGACAACCGGGATCTCGATGTAGAACAGAATCACGGCCATGGCGGAAAGAAGGCCGCAGCGGGTCAGGTTGAACATGGCGCTGGAGTTTCTCTTGGTCTGGGACATGATTTTTCTCCTTTCGACGCATCGCGTCTATCCGTTTTTGCCGATAAGACAGCCCCTGAAAGCTGAGCGATCAGGGGCTTCATTTGCCATTGGCAAAATACGCACAAAGGAGAATGGCTCTTCTTCCATCCAGACTATACTGTCGGCTCCGGAATCACACCGGATCAACCATATCGGCTCGCGGGCTGTACCGCCGGTAGGGACTCACACCCTGCCCTGAAGATCTCTCAAAGACTGCTTATTCAGTTGGATTTATTATAATATGGCGCAAAACGGCTGTCAATACGATTGCTCATCTTTTTACGCCCTGCGCGCATCACAGTACGCTGCAATCGCCCGGGACATGAAGTCCGCCGTCCCCTCGCCGTTTTGGTCGATGTTATTTCTGAATCGTTCGTCGCATACGTACATCTGCCCAAGGCCCGCCAGGATCTCGTCCGTACAGTCGTAGAAATGATCGGTAATATACTGTTTCCACCTGAGCACCAGCGCCTGTACGCACGAATCTGTCGGCGGCAGATCGCGCACAGCGGCAAACTCCCGCATCAGCGCATTCATGCCTTCCTGCGTGCTCTGCCAATCGTCCCTGGAATATCCCGCTGTTTTCTTTTCGCTCTGCGCGTATGCATCCGTGCCGCCCCAGCGCGCCTTCGCCTCATCTGCGTACTGCTTTTTGATTCTTTCGATTTCGCTCATATCCAATACCTCCGGTCTGGGCGTTCCCATTCCTCCGATCGCTTCGTCCAATCGTTCAATCATCGCATCCAGCCGCGTGCGCTGCATGCAAAGCAGCTCCCGCTGCCTGCGCATCGCGTCGGTCGCGTCGTAATCCGGGCGATTGACCATGGCAGCGATCTCCTCCAGCGCAAAGCCCAGCTCCCGAAAATAGAGAATCTGTTCCAGCCTGGCAAGCGACTTTTCGTCATAAAGTCGATATCCTGCCTGGGTCGTCTCGCTTGGCGCAAGCAGGCCGATCGCATCATAATGCCGAAGCGTGCGCACGCTTACGCCTGCTCGCCTTGCCATTTCGCCAATACCGATCCATTGTGTCATGAAAACGCCTCGTTCGCTCTGTCATGGTGTGCCGTGTGTTGTGTACCGGCCGGGTACATCATGAGCATACAACCTGACGCAGCGTCAGGGTCAAGTCTTTTTATGCATCTTTTTTACCAAAGACAAAATCAAACAGCGTATACGTCCATTTCGGCCGGCTCTTGCCCTCATCCTGCCAGCCCAGCAGCATATCCACCGTATAGGCCAGTTCCTTGCGCTTCTTCTCCTGCCAGCTTTCGTCGTGCTCAAGCACCGCCGCATAGCCCTTCGCCCTAAAGCCCGCGCGCATTGCCGTGAGCACGCTGCGGCGTACATGATAATCGCTGGTGACCACCAGCACGCGTCTGCCCTTCGTCCCGCCAAGCACATCGGCGGCAAAGCGCATGTTCTCGATGGTGATCTGTGACTGATTCTCCAGCAGAATGGCTTCCTTCGGCACACCCGCCTCCAGCAGCAGCTTCTCCATCACCTCTGCCTCGGAGATATGGTGTCCCTCCGTCGTACCGCCGCAGGCCACAATCACCCTGGCATAGCCTTCCTCATACGCCTTTGCCGCCGCCAGCACGCGCAGCCGAAGCTCCTGCGTCGCCTGATCATGTTCATCCAGTCCGTATCCCAGCAGCAGAATAGCGTCATAATTCTTTTTCATAAGGATTCAATCATCTCCTGCAGTTCCTGCGGCGTGCGCGCAATCAGCACAGCGCCGGACTCTTTCAGGCAATCCTCGTCACGGAAACCCCAGCTCACCGCCACGCAGGGGATGCCCGCGTTGCGTGCGGTGATCACATCTACATCCGAATCACCGACATACACACAATCCTGCGGCTTGACGTCCATCAGACGCATCGCCTCAAATACGCTGTCCGGCGCAGGCTTTCGCGCGCGGGAGGGATCATCGCCGATCGCCGCGCACATACGTCCGCCGAAATACAGTGCGCTGAGTTCCTTGACTGCAAAGTCGATCTTATTAGATACGATTGCGTGCTTCACGCCCTTCCGGCCAAGGCCGTCGAGCATCTCCTTCACGCCGTCGTACGGGCGGGTCAGATCGCGGCTATGCTGCGCATAATGGCTCACAAAATCCGCCAGCGTCTGTTCAAACGCAGGATTCTTCTCCCCATCCGGTACAGCGCGAATCATCAGATTGCGCACACCGTTGCCCACAAAAGCGCGCACCTCGTCCAGCGTACGTATAGGCATGGCGTTTTTCTCGAGAGCGGCATTCGTGCTTGCCGCCAGATCGTCAAGCGTATTGAGAAGCGTTCCGTCCAGATCCCAGATTACCGCTTTGATATGCATAGCGTTCCCTCCACATGTTTCTGGCTCTATTGTATCTCAAAAGCTTCGCCTTGTCCATCTGCGCGTTTCATAGTATAATGATGACAGCAGTTTTTCGGCAAAGGAGCGATTGATTATGAACATACAGACCATTGACCGCATTCTTAAAGAGACCGCCTACGTGCGCATGGGCGGCAGCGAGCAGGAGCTTGCCTGCGCCAACTATCTCAAGGCGGAGTGCGAGCGTCTGGGCCTGGAGGCGCATCTGGAATCCTTTGATGTGCCGATGGCCACGATCCGCAAGGCAAAGCTGTTTGCTGATGGCCAGGAGATTCCCTGCAAGGGCTATCTGTGCGCAGGCAGCGCCAAGATCGAAGCGCCCCTGTACTATCTGCGCGCAGGCGATCCCTGTTCCCTCTCCCGCTGCCGCGGCAAGATCGTGCTGTCCGATGGCTATCTGGGCTACTGGAAGTATCAGGATATGCTCGCCAACGGCGCTGTCGGCTTTATCACTTACGACGGCAATGCCAACTACGCAGACGAGGATATCGATCAGCGCGAGCTGCGCTCCTATGTGAGCAAGGGCGTAAAGATTCCGGGTGTGAACATCAATGCCAAGTCGGCTATCGAGATGATCAAATCCGACGTACAGACGGTTCGCATCGAGCTGGAGCAGGACGAATATGACGGCAAATCCCACAACGTAATCTGCGATCTGCCGGGCAAGACGGACGAGCTGATTGTGCTCACCGCGCATTACGACTCCACCTCGCTCTCCACCGGCGCATACGACAACATGTCCGGCTGCATCGGCCTGCTGGGCATCGCACAGGCATTCACCAGAAAGCCCCACCGCTACGGTCTGCGCCTCGTCTTCTGCGGCAGCGAAGAGCGCGGTTTGCTGGGTTCCAAGGCCTACTGTATCCAGCACGAGAAATCCCTTGGCAGGGTTGTGCTTAATGTCAATCTGGACATGATCGGCTGCATCATGGGCAATTTCATTGCCTGCTGCACAACGGAAGAGAAACTGGTTCATTTCATTGAGTATTTTGCATCCATCTACGGCTTCGACATGAAAGCCCGTCAGGGTGTGTACTCCAGCGACTCCACGCCGTTTGCGGACAAGGGTGTGCCTGCCGTTTCCTTTGCGCGTATCGCACCGCAAAACACCGCAACCATTCACAACAGCTACGACACGCTCAAGGTTATGAGCGCCGACCAGCTGGCCAAGGATATCGATTTCCTGAGCGCATTCGTCGGCGCGATGGCCGGTGCGCGCCATTGCCCAGTTGCCCGTGAGATTCCGGAAAACATGAAGGAAAAGCTGGACAATTATCTGCTACGTAAGCGCCCCAAGGACGCATAAGGAGGCGCTGATGAGTATTCTGATCAAGGACACCACGCGCGAAGAGCGTGAGCGCATCGTAAGCGAATCCCTGGGCGCGATGGACGCTTCCTGTGACGGCTGCAGCGCAGGGCTATATGAGATGTACGAGGATTACATCGAGGGCCGCCGCGAGCTGCGCGAGATCAACATGGAATACCGCTCGGGATACGTTCGCGGAAACACAAAGCCCGATCGCATCGGCTGCGGGATGGGCTGAGAGAACGATGGGGATGCTGTGCTGCCGCCCGGACCTGCCTGAGGGTTTCATCCCTCAGACTCCCTTCTTCGCTTCGCGGCGATTTTAAGCCACACACTCATCATTTCTTCCGCTGCGCGCATGCGCGCAGCGATGAAGGGTGCAGGGGCAAGGTCCCTGCCAGGGATATGGGCACCGAAGCCGAGCGCGTCCTGTGGACGCAATCAGCGAGGCGGAGCGTGGAGAATCGCAAGGAGCGATGGAACATCGCGACTATGCGAGTTCTCCGGTCAGCGTCCCCATACGTCCCCATCGCCGCTTAAAGACACATAGCAAAAGGACGCTGCCCGAAACGGGCAGCGTCCTTGAGGTTTTGGGATTGATTATGCCCACGGATTCTCCGTCGGATATGGGAGATTCTTGGGCTGATTGTAGGCGATGTCAGAAACGCCCAGATACTTGAAGATCTCAAAGAGCGTCTTGCCGACGTGCGCGAACGCGACCGCGCCGTGGTGCGGATAGCGCTTCTGTACGAGCACGTGACGATAGAAGCGGCCCATCTCCGGGATCGCGAAGATGCCGATGCCGCCAAAGCTGCGGGTCGGAACCGGAAGCACCTCGCCCTGCGCGATGTAGGAACGGAGCACGCCCTCGCTGTCGCACTGCAGGCGATAGAAGGTAATCGGGCTGGCAGCGATGTCGCCCTCCAGCGTGCCGCGGGTGAAGTCCGGCTCGCTGCCTTCCGGCTCAAGCAGGCGATGCTGGATCAGCTGATACTTGACCGCGCGGTCAGCGCACATCTTGCAGCTCGGGGTATTGCCGCAGTGGAAGCCCATGAACGTATCGGTCAGCGTATATCCATACTGAGCGATGTTATCCTCGTCGTAGATATACTTGGGCACGCTGTTGTTGATATCCAGCAGGGTGACGGTATCGCCGCTGGCGCAGATGCCGATATACTCAGAGAGAGCGCCATAGATATCGACCTCGCAGGAGACCGGGATGCCGCGGCTCGCCAGGCGGGAGTTGACATAGCACGGCTCGAAGCCGAACTGGCTCGGGAACGCCGGCCAGCACTTATCGG
>JAFQIF010000180.1 GCA_017397695.1 Clostridia bacterium | reverse complement strand
TCATGACGCCGAAGGTAACGCAGGTCATCATGATCATACCGAAGACGACCGGATCGACGCCGACGCTCTCCATGACCGGCTTGAGAATCGGGGTCAGGATCAGCGCGATAACCGTGGTCTCCATGAAGCAGCCGCAGATGAGCAGGAACAGGATGACCAGGAACAGCAGCGCGATCTTGTTGGAGGTGATAGACACCAGCGCAGTCGCCAGGGTGGTAGTCAGGTCGTCGAAGACGACGCCGTAGCCAAACACGCCGGAGAAGCACAGGATGATCGCGATAACCGTGACGTCCTTGACAGAGTCCTTCAGGGTCTGCATCATAACCGACGGGGTCATCTCGCGATAAATCACCATACCGACAAACAGAGCATACGCACAGGCGAACGCGCCGGACTCAGTCGGGCTCATGATGCCGAAGCGGATCAGCAGGATCAGCAGGATCGGGAACAGAATCGCCCAGATCGCATCCAGCGTCACCTTGAGGATTTCAGAAATCGGGGCCATCTTCTCGCGCTCCGGCTTGTAGCCGAACTTGCGGGCGGACCAGCGAACGGCGATCATCATGAAGAGCATCATCAGCACGCCCGGGAACGAGCCGGCCATGAACAAGCGGCCGATGGAAACCTCACCGGTGGTGCCGTAGATGATCAGACCCATGGACGGCGGGATCGTGGCAACGATCAGGCCGGACAAGCCGTTGACCGCAGCGGACCAGCCGCGGGAATAGCCCAGGCGCAGCATCTCCGGGCCGAGAATACGGCACTCCATCGCCGCATCAGCGACGGCGGAACCGGAAACGCCGCCCATCAGGGTAGACAGCACGCAGGAAACCTGGCCGACGGAGCCATACATATGGCCGCACAGCACGTTGGCGACGTTCATCAGGCGCTTAGTGATGCCGGTGGCATTCATCAGGTTGCCCGCCAGAATGAACAGCGGGATCGCCAGCATGGTAAAGGACTGCGTGGTGGAAATGGACTTCTGAACCATGATGCTCAGCGGCAGCTCACGGATCATGAAGAAAGACCAGCCGGAAATGCCGATCGCGAAGGCGACAGGCATGCCCAGCAGAAGGAACACAAAGAAAATGCCGATAGCCGCGATCATGCCTTTTCACCCCACTTCTCAACAGGCGTCTTGATGCTCTTGTACAGGTTGGTGCCGACAGAAATGATCATGAGCAGCGCACCAACCGGAACAGACGCGGTAACAAACGCATAGGACACATTCAGCGTGGTGATCAGACGCTTATAGCCGGTGGCGACGTACTGGAATCCATAGATAACCAGCACAGCCAGGAACGCCAGCATGATTCCCTTGAACAGAATATCAATTCCCTTCTGAATATTCTTGGGGAAATGCGTCACAATCATATCCACGCCGATGAGGCCAGTGGAATGCAGCGCGATATCGCCGCCGATAAAGGACAGCCAGGCAAACATGATCAGTGCGGCATCCTGCGCCCAGTTGAGCGGGAAGCCGAGGGTACGCATCATGGCCGATACAAAGACCAGCACCGTGATGCCTGCCAGCAGAAGCATGGCAATCCACTGCTCGAGCTGGCAGAACTTTTCATATGCTTTCTTCATAAGAATAACGCTCCTTCAAATGCCTGAGTAAAGGGCGCAGCAGAAGCAGCTGCGCCCCTGTTCGGCTTCTGATGAATTAGATGCCGGCTTCCTCGTAGATCTTGGCGCGCAGCTCGGTCCAGCCCAGCTTCTCGTAAGCCGGAGCAACAGCCTCGTTGAACAGGGCCTTGTCCACCTCGATGATGGTCATGCCGTTGTCAACCAGGGTCTTCTCCATGTCGGCCTGAGCGGCGACGATGGACATCGCGTTGTCGTACGCGTTGTTGTAGCAAGCGTCCAGCACGATCTGCTGATACTCGGCCGGCAGCTTCTTGAACCAGGCTTCGCCCGCGATCAGGCAGTTGAACAGGTTGATGTGCTCGGTCTTGGTCACGTACTTGCAGACCTCATAAATATGGGAGGACACGGCGGAGGTGTACTGCACTTCGCACGCGTCGATCGCCTTGGTCTGGATGGAGTTGTAAACCTCGGACCAGGCAACGTTGTACGGGGTGGCGCCCATCGCGGTGATGGACTCGTTATACGGAGCGGCGCCCGGAGTACGGGTAACCAGGCCCTTCAGATCGGCCGGGGTGTACGCTTCCTTGTTCTGCATGAAGGAGCGCGCGCCGTCGTAGTAGTTGAAGCACAGGACGCGGATGCCGTGGTTGTTGGCCAGCTCCTCGACCCAGCCCTGGAAGGTATCGGTCGCGATGACCTTCAGGCCAGCCTCGTAGCTGTCAACAAAGTACGCCATGTTGAAGATGCCGATGTCGCCCACGTAGCTGGACATACGGCCAGCGTCGGTCAGAACCGCGACGCCGATGCCGGCGATCGCCTGGTCAATCATGTCTTCTTCGCCGCCCAGCTGGGAAGACGGATAGATGGTGACCTTCACTTCGCCATTGGTCTTCTCCATGATTTCATCGGCGGCGGCCTGCAGGCCCGCGTAAATCATGGAAGAATCGGTCTGGGTGGTGGAGATCTTCAGCTGGTAGGTCTTGGCAGACGCCACCGAGCACAGCGCGAAGCACATGATGAGCGCCAGCGCCACGACAAGGATCTTTTTCATTTTGGTTCCTCCCCTAATGTTTTTTATATCAGCCGGACTTTCGCCGGATGACATACCGCATCAATTTGCACATGCATTCGTCCATTCGTTAAGAAAACTTAACAGTCTTGCATAAATTTACAAGCGATTTATAGTAAATATTTTACAACTCACCCTTCAATCATTCTACTGGCTGTCTCCATGAAATTCAGAATCGTTTTTTATGGAGTTCTATCCTTTATTGTTAACTTTCCGCTAAAGATAATCATTGCAATCGATATTTGATATTGTCTGCAAAACACTGCCGCTTCTTACCCGCTGCTTTTTGTACTAATTTGTATGTATCATTTTGCCGTCAGAATCTGTCATTAGCCAAGGGTAAAAAAGAATTGCTTTTCTTGGAAACAACAGATATACTGTATACATTGATTTTCCCATAAGGAGTTTACGTTATGATTCAGCTGTTTCCAAGAATCAAGAACCGAATGCTGCTTCTGTGCGCATGCTGCGTTGCATTGGGCGGCGTTTTGATCATCATGAATCCCGCTGCAAATCCGGCTGCAACTGTGATTCTGTGCCTGATTGCAATCGCATTTGTCATCCTTGCGCAGAATCTGATTGCCGCCAACGTGCATAACCAGTTGCTTGCGCGCCTGTATAATCAGCTGGACGTCGAAGGTTTCCTCAAGGATTACGAGCCGCTGCTCAAGGTCAAGGTCAAGAACCCGAACGTCGGCCTCACGCTTCGCCTGCATACTTCCAACGCATACTGCGCACAAGGCCGATTCGACGATGCAATTGCGCTTCTGTCCGCCTATCCCCTCCCCTCCACCGGCAGAAAGGAAAATGATCTGCTCGCGCAATTTGCCATCGCAAGCAACCTGTGCTACTGCGCCGAGCAGAAGGATGATCTGAATAACGCGCAGAAATACATGGACAAGCTGCTCGAACTCAGGAAGCAGCTGGAAGCCCTCCAGGCCGCCAAGCCGGAAAAAAAGCGTATGGCCTTCAGCACCGAACTCAATGAACAGGGCCTCAAGCTGCTCAAAACCGGTAAAGCCGATATCGAAGCACTGAAAAGCCTGGTCCAGAACAACACGCAGCAGCTGCACAGGATCACCATCTCCCTGTGGGTGGCCCGTGCCGATCTGGCCGTGAACAACCGCCGCGAAGCTGAAACGCTGCTCAAGCAGATCGTCAAGCTTGCCCCCGAGCTGTATCCCGGAAAAGCTGCCGCACAGATGCTTGCCGAGCTGCCTGCCAAGAACGACGCCCACGCATAATGCCTCAGGCCCGCCGCTAAACGCGGTGGGTTTTTTCTTCCTTTTTGCACAGCCAATCTGTCGAATATAGATTTTCGAAAAAAAGGTGCTTTTTTTGAAAAAAGGCTTGCATTCTGTCGAGCATCGTGATATACTATTATCCGTTGAGAGGAACAGCCCCTCACAAAAGCAAAACTCATGCACCATTAGCTCAGTTGGTAGAGCACCTGACTCTTAATCAGGGTGTCCCGGGTTCGAGTCCCTGATGGTGCACCAAGTACCGGAAGCGGTTGCTTCCGGTTTTTCTTTTTCATTTTGCTTGACGTAATTCACATTTTCCCTTATTCTGTACTCAGAATAGATTCCAGAAGAAAGGATGTTTGCCTTATGAAAAACCTGATCAGGATTCTCTTGCTCGCCTGTGCGCTCGTCTGCATGCTGATGATGTGTGCCTCCGCCGAATCCCCCGACGCTATTACCTCCGCCTCCGTTGCCGACTTCTATGCCGACAGCGCGCTGACCGGCGACGACCTCATGAACGCCATCAACGCGTTCTCCGGCACATACCTTGTGAGCACCACCAACCCCGACGGCACGCCCAATACCGCGTACTTCATTTTCTCCATGGTCAAGCATGAGGATCAGTACTATCTCCAGCTTGGTTTGGCAGAGAATCAGTCCAAGGCCAACCTTGAAGCCAACGGCGTAGGCCAGGCTGTATATGCCGCGCTCCCCGGCAGCGAAGAAGGCGCCAAGCCCTACTCCGTATCCGGCGCGCGCATCCGCTTCAAGGCACTCGAAGATCCGTCCCTGGCCGAGGTGCTCAATGCGTCCGGCCGTCCCGGCGCCATGTTCTTTGAAATCACGGAGATCCGCCCGCTCGGTTGATCCCCTGCGCACGTTCTATCCCGGCATCAGCCGGGATTTTTTTGTATATCTTCGGATATTTCCTGTAATCCTATGTCCGGAGGTGATTGCATGAGTCCCAAGGAACTGCTCTACATCGAAGACGCGCTCGGCCACGAGAAATTCCTGATCAATCAGTGCCAGCAGGCAGCGCAGGCGCTGACCGATCCCATGCTGCGCGACTGCGTAAACCGCATGAAAGCGGCGCATCAGGATCTGTTCAACCAGTTCTATCAGCTCGTATAAAGGAGGCGGCATATGAACGATCAGGCGATCATGGAGAATCTTCTCCTGACAACAAAAGGCATGTGCGATTTGTACATGCACGGCACTGTGGAATCCTCCACGCAGAATATCCATCAGGCGTTTGATACGGCCCTCGCCGACAGCCTAAACATGCAGGACGACATCTACAAACAGATGACCGCCAAGGGCTGGTATCAAACGGAGCAGGCCGACGCGCAGCAGTTGGCTCAGGTGAAGCAGAAATTCGCGCAGGCAAACTGAGACGCAAAAATCCCGCATGAACGGCGCAAGCCGCTTCTGCGGGATTTCTATTCATTGATTCGGATACGTTGAGCTGCCGCCCAAACCCTCCTGAGCGACATTGTCCCTCAGACTCCCTATTACGCTTCGCGCCGATTTTAAGAAACACGCTTAGGCGAGCTTCGCGGCCTCGGCCTTGAGCTGATCGACGCGGTCGATACGCTCCCACGGCAGATCGATATCCGTGCGGCCGAAGTGGCCGAACGCAGCGGTCTGGCGATAGATCGGGCGGCGCAGGTCAAGCATGCTGATGATGCTCGCCGGACGCAGATCGAAGCAACGGTTCACCAGCTCAGCCAGCTTCTCGTCGCTCATCACGCCCGTACCGTGGGTATCCACCAGCAGGGAAACTGGCTTGGCTACGCCGATGGCGTATGCCAGTTCGATCTCACAGCGCTTTGCCAGGCCGGCGGCCACGAGATTCTTGGCGACATAGCGGCCGGCATACGCCGCGCTGCGATCCACCTTCGTCGGATCCTTGCCGGAGAAAGCGCCGCCGCCGTGACGGGCATAGCCGCCGTAGGTATCGACGATGATCTTGCGGCCGGTGAGGCCGGAATCGCCCATCGGGCCGCCGATGACAAACTTGCCCGTCGGATTGATCAGGAAGCGGGTCTTGCTGTCCATGAGGTTCGCCGGCACGGAGGTCTTGATGACCTTCTCAATGATCTCGCGGCTGATCTCCTCATGCTCGATTTCCGGCGCATGCTGGGTGGATACAACGACGGTATCCACGCGCACCGGCTTGTCGTTCTCATCGTATTCAACAGTCACCTGGCTCTTGCCGTCCGGGCGCAGCCAGGACAGCTCGCCGCTGCGGCGAACCTCGGAGAGCTTGCGGGTGATGCGATGCGCCAGCGCAATCGGCATGGGCATGTATTCCGGGGTCTCATCGCAGGCATATCCAAACATCATGCCCTGATCACCGGCGCCGATGTCATTATCACCGATAGAGCGGCCTTCCAGCGCAGCGTCGACGCCCTGCGCAATATCCGGACTCTGGCCATGCAGCGCGGTCAGCACCGCGCATGTGCTGCCGTCAAAGCCATACTTCGCGCGATCGTAGCCGATATCGCAAACAACCTTGCGCACGATATCATCCACCGCATAGCGGGCCGTCGTCGTCACCTCGCCCATAACCATAACAATACCGGTCGTGGTGCAGGTTTCGCAGGCCACGCGCGCATACGGATCCTGAGAGAGGATCTCGTCGAGCACCGCATCGCTGATCTGATCGCAGATCTTATCCGGATGTCCCTCGGTAACGGACTCGGAAGTAAAGAGCTTCTTCATCTTTTCCATATATATTCTCCTTGTATGTGTGCCAGCGCAAAGGTCATCAGAAAAACCGCTCCGATTACGCAAAATCAGAGCGGCTTATATCTTCACCACACCTCATCTGCCGACATCGCTGTCGTAGGATTTAGCACCGGATTTGACTCCGGTTGCCGGGCTTCACAGGGCCTATTCCCTCCACCGCTCTGGATAAGGTTATTGAGTTCGCTTCCTTATGAAAGCTGAATTATGATATCAGACTTCTTTTCTTTTGTCAAGAAGAATTTCCTGGCAGAAGCCTCTCTTCTTGACAGAATCATTCTGTGCCTGTATAATCTCCACTGCAACACTCAGGGGAGGCATCTTGTCGATGAAAACTGTTTTGGGCTGTGTCCGCAAGGCGGACACCGATTTTGAAATGATCGCCCCGGGCGATCGCATTGCCGTAGGCATTTCCGGCGGCAAGGACAGTCTGCTGCTGCTTTACGCGCTCTCGCTGTACCGCAAGTTTTCCGGCAAGGATTTTACCCTGCAGGCCATCACGCTCAAGATGGGACTGGAACCCTTCGATGTATCGCCTATTGCTGCGCTGTGCGAAAAGCTGGACGTGCCCTACACCGTCATCGAAACCGAAATCGCACACATCATCTTCGACGTCCGCAAGGAAAGCAATCCCTGCGCGCTTTGCGCGAAGATGCGACGCGGCGCACTCAACGACGCAGCCAAGGACCTGAGCTGCAACAAAGTTGCGCTCGGGCATCATCGTGACGACGCCATCGAAACCCTGCTCATGAGCCTGCTGTTTGAAGGTCGGCTGCACACCTTCCATCCCAACACGTATCTGTCGCGCAAGGACGTCACGGTGATCCGTCCGATGATCTACGTACCAGAAAAGCACGTGAAGCACATGACAAAAGTGCTTGAGCTTCCGGTGGTCAAGAACCCCTGTCCGGCGGACGGCCATTCCAAGCGTGAGGAAATCAAGGAGCTCATCCGCACGCTGAGCAAAACGTATCCCAACCTGAAGGATTATATGCTCGCTGCGCTGCGCAACACGGACCAATACGGGCTGTGGGATAAGAAGCTCGTCGGCGGCCCGCGCCCGGGCGAATACATCATCAACAACAACAAATAAGCTCGATAGCCACAGCACAACGCTGCATGCAATTCGTTATACGATAAAAGAGAGGCCTGCGCCCTTAAACGCGCAGGCCTCTCTTTTCAATTTGATTTTAAGATGATTTTCAGCCATTCTGCTGCTTTTCGCGCGCGCAGTCCATATAGCGCGCCAGCGCAAAGCCCGCAGCAAAGCAGACCAGCGAAAACACCAGCGTACCTGCGCTTTCAAACTCAGTAGGCACAATCTTCAGGGAAGACGCGATCACAAAGCCCAGAATCATCCTGGAAACCAACGCGTAGTGCCTCTCGTACAGGCCGTTCACCAGGCGCGCCAGCGCAGCCACCGTAATGGTCAATCCCAGAAGCAGCGGCAGGATCACAGAAAAATCCAGCGCGGCAATACCGGCCGTCATCGGCTCATACAGACCCATATACAGAAGTACCGAAGAGGAACTCAAACCCGGAATGATCAGGCTCAGACCCCAGACAAGGCCGCAGATCACAAAGCTCATTGCGCTGGTCTGCACCTGCGCCGTTTTTCCCTGCTCCAGCAGGCAGAACAGGAAATACGCCAGCGACAGCGTGAGCACAAACGGCGTCCAGCTGCGCTTCGCGTCGCTGCGCTCGGATTCCTTGATCAGCTCCGGAATCGTTCCGCAGATCAGGCCGAAGAAGAGCATCAGCGCCACCGGAGCGGAAACATTGAACATCGCCTCTACCGCCCTGGCAAGCAGCGTAAAGCCCAGCAGCCAGCCAATCAGGAACGGGATGAACATCTTGTAATACGTTTTGAAGGATCGGGCAGGATGCGAAAGCAGTGCCATCATCGGTTCATAGATGCCAAACGCCACCAGCAGCACGCCGCCGCTGACGCCCGGAAGAATCGCGCCGGTACCAACAATCGCGCCCTGAACAGCCAGAATCAAGCTCTTAAGCAGCACGTCTATTCATCTCCTTCTTACAGACCAAACATGCTCAGCACACCGGTACTTGCCACACCCATGATAATACCCGCAATCACAACACCACAGGAAACCGCCAGAGACGTGGTCTTGATGCCCATATTCAGGAAGGAGGCCGCCAACGTACCCGTCCATGCGCCGGTACCCGGCAGCGGAATGCCGACAAAGAGCATCAGCGCCACAAACAATCCGCGCTCACCAGCCTTCGCGGTCAGCTTTCTGCCGCCCTTCTCGCCCTTCTCAATACAATAAGTAAAGAACTTGCCGATATACTTCTTATCCTTGCCCCACTCAAGCACCTTGCGGGCAAAGAAATAAATCACCGGAACCGGCAGCATATTCGCAATCACACAAACGATCAACGCCTTGAAATACGGAAGGCCCATGCCCACCGCGATCGGCACGCCGCCGCGCAGCTCAATCAGCGGAACCATGGAAACCAGCGCACAAAGCAGATATTTTTTCAGCATATGGAATCCCCTTCTTTACACTGTGGTTATGGTGTAATATACAAACGCCATCCATTATATCCATGAACATGCCGCTTGTCAACATTCTTCTGCCGACTTAAGCATATTCAGGTTTCTGAGCAAACATACGCTTAAGCGCTGCGCTCTTTCGGACGGCGTTTGTCATATTCACTTTCCCAGTAGCGCATCTGCGCGCCTGCGCACGCGATCCTTGAGGATAGCCTGCGCCAGAAGCTGCATCTCCTTCGCCTCAAAGAGCACCACCGAACCAAATGGCGCTACCAGAATGCGCTCAATGGCTGTGCGGTACGTATTCAGCTTGAGCACAAGTTCGTCCATGAGCTTGTCCTCGCTCTCTTCGCGCGCCAGCAAAAACGCAATCTCGTCTGTCAGCACCAGATACATCCGCAGGAGCAGCTGCGCCATGGCAGGCACATCGCTCACAAAAAACTCCTGGCTGTCTGCGCCTTCCTCAAGGATCGCTTCCAGCACCGGCTGCATGCTTGCGAGCTGATATCCTTTCATCTTCTCGCGCATCAGCGCGCCATCCTCGCGGTAAGCCACATGGATCATCAGCGAAATAAACCCGCTGTTGCCGCTGGTGAGAATTGCGCTGTCGTGGAACACCGCATTGAGCTTATCCACCGCTGTGCCCTCTGCGCAAGCGGCAGCCTGCCTGGCGCGCTCGCAGCATTCCTGCGCGCGCATCTCGCAGATCGCCTCCAGCACGGAGAGCTTGCTGTCAAAGTGATGATAGAAGCCGCCCTTGGAAAAGCTCATCTCCGTCAGGATATCCTGCACGGACGTCTTCTCATATCCCTTTGTATAGAACAGACGTTCCGCCGTCAGCAGCAGTTCGCTGCGGCGTGCGTCACCCTTTTTCATCATTCATCAGGCCTTCCCGATTATTTCTTGCGTATCAGCGCATTGTCTCGCCGCCCGAGCCGTCGTTATACAGGATTTCCTTCTGTGAGGCGCGGTATGTTGTCGTCCACAGCTTCTCCCGCTTGATCTCATTGCCCTCGCTGTCCTTGTAGACCTTGAAGGTATCCACCTCATAGCCCGTACGTTTCTCTCGGCCGAACTGACGGGTACCCACCGGCAGCGACGCATCATATGTATAGAGCAGATCGTCCGAAGGCTTGAGCGTCTTGACCACCTTCGATTCCAGATCGATCGTCATGCCGCTCTCGAGCATCTGACCGTAAATCTCCACGGTCACTTTCTGATCCTCATACCAGGCGACGACAAACACGGGAAACTTTCCTTCATTCTTGAAGACGAAATCCAGAGACGGCCAATTGACCGTCGCATCCTCACCCTTCTCCACGTAGGTGGAGGGCCAGCTATGCGCGCTTCGCTTGACGATCTTGAGATCCGCGCGCACGACGGCATTGAACAGCGTCGAGGACGTCTGGCATACGCCGCCGCCGGTATCATCCACCAGCACGCCGCCTGCGATTGCGCCCGCTTCACGGTATCCCTTCGCGCCCGTGCGCTGGCCCGTGCATTCATTGAAGGAAAGCGTCTCGCCGGGCAGCACAACCTGTCCGTTGAGCGCGCTGGCAGAAAGCGCAATGTTGGTATTTCGGTCCTGATCCTTGGTCGTCTTCGTGGTAAACGATGAAATCCTACCAAAGAGCCCTTCCAGCTGAGCCAGATAGAGCGCAGGCTCCAGCGTTTCACCCTGAACGAGAATCACGCGATCATACGCGCCCTCATCCAGCGCTGCAAGAATCTCCGCAGCAAGCTGTTCGCGGTTTACCCGGTATCCCTTCTGCGCTTCGGTAAAGGTAAACGTACGATTGTTGATATCGAACGCATCGAGCGTCGCATCCCGCACCGGCGTATCCAGACTGTCCGCGATGATATCGACCAGCCCGGCGATCGCACCGCGGTCGTATGTAAAGCTTGTTGTAAAATGCACGCCGCTCTGCGCTGCATACTGAATCTGCGCGTAGCGGTCCTCCAGCGCACCTGTACGGCCAACCGCCCAAGCGCGGTCCAGCACAGATTGTGCATCGAATGTCATGGGCACTTCCTCAGAAGTGATGCGCCAACGCTTCTCGCCCGCGGCAACCACCAGAGAAAACGCAGACGACGTCTGCGCCTGACGATCCGCGATCAGCGCCTGCGCCTGTGCGCGGTTCATGCCGCCCAGGTCTGCGCCGTCGATGGTAACGCCCGGATAAAATGTATCATTGCTCACAGCCTGACGAATGGCGGCATACGATTCATATGCCGCCATTTGATCCTGATAGATTTTTGCACCCATGAGCCACAAAGCAGCGCAGCCCAGAATCACGATCAGCGTCCAGACCGGAAACAGACTTCTTTCTTCTTTTGCATCAGCGCGTCCGCGGCGATCCCTTCGCCCCGGGTTGCGGCGATCCAAAGCCATAGTTCCGTTCTCCTCAAAACAACTCAGATTGATCAGGACTGCTTCGCCGCATCGATCGCAGCAAACAGCTCCTTTTCGTTCATGCGATAAGACAGGATGTGCAGGCTGTCGGACAGATGCACATTATTCACAGCCACACCCTCCGGCAGCGTAAGATCCACCGGCGCAAAATTCCAGACGGCGCGCACGCCGCCCTCAACGAGCGTATCTGCAATATCCTGCGCAAAGCCCTTGGGCACGGACAACACCGCAATATCCACCTGATGCGCCTGCAGCCAGCTCTCCAGCTTCTCCATCGGCTGCACAAGGATGCCATGAACATCGATGCCCACCAGCGCCTCGGAAACATCGAAAATCGCCTGGACATTGAATCCCTCGCGGCCAAAGCCTGCGTAGTTCGCCACTGCGCGGCCGATATTGCCCGCGCCGACGATGATCATGTGGTACTGCTTATGCAGGCCCAGAATCTCGCCGATACGCTCCTTGAGATTGGATACATGGTAGCCATAGCCCTGCTGGCCAAAACCGCCGAAGCAATTGATATCCTGACGGATCTGGGATGCGGTCAGGTTCATGCGCTCGCCTAATTCCTGCGAGGAAATGCGCACAACGCCCGCCTTTTCCAGTTCCTTCAGGTGACGATAATACATAGGCAGCCTGCGCACAACAGCGTCAGATACCCTAGATTTATATGCCATAATATCGCTCCTATCCCTGTAGTGATCCATACGAAACAATCATTTGATATAAGTATAACAGGAACGCCCAAGTCGCGCAAGTCAAACTTCTCGCATATCCTTATATATTAAATATAGAATCACACACTTTTTGTTTGTTCGACGGATTTAAATTTGAGAAAACGATCTCATTCTCTCTCTTTCCTTTTTTCTGGCCGATTTTTCTTTCTTTGGGGGTCTGATCGGCTCAGCCAGCATCAGATCAATGTTCGAGGATTCCAATTCCACGCTTTCTACCTTCACGCACAGCACCTGCCCCAGCGAAAGCATCACGCCAGTCCGTTCACCGCGCAGCGTCATCCTGCGCTCGTCAAAATCAAACCAGTCGTCCAGTGTACGCACATGAAGGAAGCCCTCTGCCCCGTTGGACAGGGTCACATATACGCCCCATTCGCTCACGCCGCTGATCACACCGTCGAACACTTCACCGACGCGGCCGTGCATGAATCTTGCCATCATCAGCTTATCCGCAGCTCGCTCCGCCTCTACAGCAGCGCGTTCGCAATCCGAACTGCGCATGGCCGCCTGAGCAAGCGCATCGCCATGCAGCGGAGCCTTCCCGCCCTTAAGCACTGCCGTCAGCGCGCGGCTGACCACCAGATCAGGATAGCGCCTGATGGGCGAAGTAAAATGGCAGTAATCGTCCATCGCAAGACCGTAGTGCCCCAGCGGGTTTACATCGTAGCGCGCCTTCTGCATGCTGCGCAGCGCCAGCGCGCTTACCACGGTAAACTCCGGTGTTTCGCGCATGCGCTCAAGCACCGCGCGGATATCACCCGGCTTCGCCTGATGGCGGATGCCTCGCGTGTCCACGCCGATACCTTCCAGAAAATCTTTGAGGGTATCAAGCTTCTCCGGATCCGGCTTCTCGTGCACACGGTAGAGCAGCGGTACGCCGCAAGCCTTGGCAAACTTCGCTACAGCCTCGTTAGCCGTGAGCATGAAGTCCTCGATCATCATCTCTGCCTCGCCGCGCGCCCTTTTGGCAATCTCTGCAGGCTCACCGTTTTCATCCAGTATGAATTTCGGCTCATCCGTATCAAAGTCGATCGCACCCTGCTCCTGCCGTTTGCAGCGGATACGCCGTGCCAACGCCCGCATGTCCAGCAGAATGCTTTCCAGATCCGCCATTCGCTCCCGCTGCGCGGCATCGCCACCAAAAAGCAGGTTCACATCGTCGTAAACCAGTCTGGCTTTGGAACGGGTAATTGTGCGCTTCAGGCTCGCATGCACCACATTGCCGTTTTCGTCGATATCCATCAGCGCGCTCATGGTGAACTTATCTTCATCCGGACGCAGCGAACACACACCGTTGGAAAGCTGCTCCGGGAGCATCGGGAGCACCCGTCCCGGAAAGTAGACGCTTGTTCCGCGCAGCCATGCCTCGCGATCCAGCAGCGACCCCTGCGGCACATAGTGTCCGACGTCGGCAATATGTACACCCAGGCGCATGAGTCCGCCTTCAAGCGGCTCAAGGCTGACCGCATCGTCGAAGTCTTTGGCATCGCTGCCATCGATGGTAAACGACACAAGATCGCGCAGGTCGGTTCGCGTCGGATCATCCTCCAGCGCTGCCGGGCGGCAGCCGTCTGCTTCGCGCAGCACATCCTCGTCAAACGCAGTTCTCAGGCGATGGCTGGCAATCAAAGCATCCAGCGCGACCCTCGCCTCGCCAAAGCTGCCCAGGCATCCGCTGATGCGCACAAGCAATCCGCCTTCATCTTCCCAGCGAATCACCTTCGTCTGTACGATATCTCCGTCATGCGCTTCCTCTCCGCCGGGCCGTACCGCAATACCCTGCGGCAGACGGCGCTCCAGCGGGATGATATAGCGCACACCGCGCTTCTCATGCAGCACACCGACAATCTCCTCATGCGCACGCTCCAATACGCGCCGCACAATAACGCGCTCACGACCGATCTTTTCCGCATCGACGATATCTCCCCATAGCGTACCGCGTGCATTGTCTTTGGCGCATGTATAAACGGCTCCGTCCTCGGCCTCCATCTTCACAGCGCCATGAAACAAACCGCGCACAGTGAGGCGAAGCGTCTCCCGCCGTTCCTTTTTGCTTGTGCTATCCTTGCCGGGTGCAGCAAACCCGCTGATCGGAATGCGGCGGACATATTTCTTTTTGCCCTGATTCTCTCTTTTCATCGTATCAACTCCCGAATCGTAGGATTCCTGTTTTTCCCCGCAATAGCCGCAGCGCAGCGTCTCTGCCAATAAATTCACAAGCATCTGAACGTGAAAAGAGGCTAAAGCTCTTTCAGCTTCAGCCTCTTTTGATTGTCTGTTGATTAGCCGATCACAGCGACGAGCAGCGCGCAGACGATGAACACGACCGCGGACACCTTCGTAGCCAGAGCGAGCTTGCCCTCCATCGACTTCGCCTTGTTCTTGCCGAAGAAAGTCTCGGCACCGCCAGCGATCGCGCCCAGGCCGTTGCTTTCGCCCGGCTGGAGCAGAACGGTAACGATGAGAACGAGCGCAGTGATAACGAGCAGCACAGTGACAATGCCGTTAAGGATAGCCATAATCTTCTGCCTCCTTGACTCGTTAAGCGATTAGCGCTTGGAGAACTGCGGCGCGCGACGAGCAGCCTTCAGGCCGTACTTCTTGCGCTCCTTCATACGCGGATCGCGCGTGAGGAAGCCAGCCTTCTTCACGGCCGGACGCAGCTCCGGATCAGCCTTGATCAGAGCGCGAGAGATGCCGTGGCGGATCGCGCCGGCCTGGCCGGAAAGGCCACCGCCGTACACATTCACCAGCACATCATAGCGGCCCTCCAGAGAGGTGAGGACCAGCGGCTGACGGACGGTCATCTTCAGGGTCTCCAGACCGAAGTAGTTATCGATATCGCGACCGTTGATCACGATCTTGCCTTCGCCCGGAATGAGGCGAACACGAGCAATGGCCTTCTTGCGGCGGCCAACCGCCTGATACTGAACCTGTGCCATGTGTCAAACACTCCTTCCTGATTACTTCACGAGCTCGAGCACGGTCGGCTTCTGGGCCTCATGCTCATGCTCAGCACCGGCGTACACGCGCAGCTTGCGCGCCATCTGACGGCCCAGCGGGCCCTTCGGCAGCATGCCGATGACAGCGTGCTTCACAGCGAACTCCGGCTTCTCAGCCATCAGCTTGCGGTACTTGGTCTCCTTGAGACCGCCCGCAAAACCGGAATGATGATAATACACCTTCTGATCCAGCTTCTTGCCGGTCAGGACAACCTTCGCAGCATTGATGA
>JAFQIF010000179.1 GCA_017397695.1 Clostridia bacterium | reverse complement strand
CCGCTGCGCAATCTCCTGCCACTTGCCGGAGTAGTAGCGCACGGCGCCGACCGCCACGGCGCAGCACCACGTCAGCGGGGAGACCCACCAGAGACCGCGATAGCCAAACCAGGATGTAAACAGGAAGGTGAAGGCAATGCGCGTGATGACTTCGCTGACGCCCATGAGGATCGTAACCCTGATGTCGCCTGCGGCGCGCAGGATATTGTGGAAGATGGTCATCGTGCCGCCGATCATGAAGAAGAAGCTGAAGATGCGCATGTATTCAACGCCATAGCGGATGGATTCGGGCGACTGGGTGAACAGGCGCATAATCGGCTCGGCAAACAGCCAGATGACGGGGCAGAATATGCCGTAGCAGACAAGGCAGAGGACGTATGCGCAGCGGACGCCCTGGCGCACGCGATCAAAATTCCTTGCGCCGACGTTCTGCCCGGAGAACGTGCCCACGGCGGTGCCGATGGCCTCTGCCAGCTGCCAGCCAAGGCCTTCTACTTTGAAGCTGATGCCGTAGGCGACCACAAGCGCGGTGGAATAGGTGTTGATCTTGCCCTGAAGCACCATGTCGGAGATGGAGATGATGCTCATCTGCAGCCCGGTGGGGATGCCGAACACGAGGATCTGGCGGGCGATGGCAGGATTCATGCGCAGTCCGCTCCGGGAAAGGCGCAGGAGGGGCAGGATCCTGAACGCATAGACGAGGCAGAGAACGCCGGAGATGGCCTGTGCGAGCACCGTGGCAAGCGCCGCGCCGGCCACGCCCAGAGGGATAACGGCAATGAAGAGGATATCCAGATGGATGTTGAGCACGCTGGATATGATCAGAAAGACGAGCGGAACGAAGGAATTGCCCAGCGAGCGCAGTACGGCGGCGATCCAGTTGTAGAGCATGGTGGAAAAGGAACCTGCGAAGATGATGCACAGGTAGGTGTGCGCCATGGGCAGAAGCTCGTCGGAGGTCTGCAGTGCGCGCAGCAGCGGCTTTGCGCCGATGAGGCCGGCGAGCGTGATGGTCAGCACGGAGGCTGCGGCGACATAGACGGATGTGACGAAGGTCTCGTGCACCTTCTTTTCATTGCCTGCGCCGTAATACTGCGAAATGACGACGCTCACGCCCGTCGTCAGGCCCATCATGATGGAAAAGAGCAGATAGGTGCCGGAGCCTGCGATGCTCACTGCCGCCAGCGGCACGTCGCCCAGATAATGACCGACGATGAACACGTCCGCAAAGTTATAGATCCGCTGGAAGAGCATGCCCACCAGGACGGGGAAGCCGAACCGGATGAGCTTGGGCATGATGGAGCCCTGCGTCATGTCCATGGCGTTTGCTTTCATGGTGTATCTCCTTATATGAATGGCTTATGTGTGCGCGATGAAGCTGTAGAGTATCATATCACGCATATGGCTGCCGCGTAAAGGAATAACCGTTTTTATTTGTGAATGTATGGATTTTGACAGAGGTTTGTGATACCATACAGGAGGATAAGGATCAAGGAAAAACAAAAGCGCGTACGCGGCATGCGGACGCGGCGAAAGGATGCAGAGGATATGGGAAAAAAGATACTGCGCACGATCGTGGGAATCCTGCTGGTATACGGCAGCGTGGCGTTTGCCATCAAGGCCGGCATCGGCGTGCTGCCGGTGGATGCTGCCATTGCGTCGGTCGCGACGCTGATTGGCATGACGGTCGGCACATGTTCCATGCTCTTTCACGGTAGCTTCTTCCTGGGGCAGATCGCCATCGAGAAAAAGAACTTCCGCAAGACCGAGCTGCTGCAGCTGCTCTATATCACGCTGGGCGGCTCCGTGCTCAATTTCTTCCTGTACACGGTGCTCGGCGGCGTCAGCTTCAGCGCTTATCCGCTTCGCCTGATCGTCTGCGTGCTGGCGTTCATGGTCAGCGCGTTCGGCTGCACGATGGTGCTGGAAACGCACCTGATGCGCACGCCCATGGAGGGCTGCATTCAGATGATCGCTGAGCGCATGGGCACGACGATGGGCAAGCTCCGGCAGAAGATCGACATTGCGCTGGTGATCATCAGCGTGGCGATCAGCCTGATCTTCGGCGTGGAATGGACGCTCAGAGAGGGTACGATCATCGCCATGCTGATCTTCGGACCGATGATGGATCTGTGGAAGAAGCTGTTCTTTTCAAAGAAGTGAATATTTTGACTGCCGCACTTCCGGGAAAGTGCGGCGGTTTGCTTTTCATGCGGGCAGATTCCGGTGAAAAAGGGATTTGGGATACAATGCGCAGTCCTTTGTATTGATCGGTATGCATTCTGTGTTATACTATATATACTGGAATCCCTGCACAGATACAGAACGGAGGACTGCATATGAGCGAGATAGAGAAGAAGATATTCAAAGCGTTGATGCTGTCCATGGGTTACGGCGGGGACGGATATGCGCAGCTGTGCGCGCCCGTCAGAAGGGAGCGCTACCGGCGTGCTGTTATCATCTATAAGGTGATTGCCCTGATTTTCTGCGTTGCAGGGCTGGTTATGCTGTATATGACCGCCGAACGCTTTGAATCATGGCATAATCAGAACATGATGCTGAACTATTCGGCGCTTGCCGCCATGTGCCTGTGCCTGTTTCTGTACTTGGGCAAGATGTGCTGCGAGAGCACCCTCCTTGATGACAGAGAATGCCTTGACGTGCTGTATAAGAGATTTCAGACGTGCGGAAGCGTTCAGGAAATGCTCAACGGACTTGAGGAAAAGGAGACGTCTGTGCGGTGCGGCCCGGTGGAAGAAGAACCTGACATGACGCGGCTGAAGTTGTTTTCAAACGTATTTGCCAAAGCGGCATATGCGCTGGCGGCATTGCTGCTGGCGGTCGGCCTGTTTTCCGGCGGCATGCATGGGCGTACGCTGTATGGAATCAATCGGGACGGCTTTACGCTGATCAGCTGGCGCGGGGAACCGGATGAAAACGGCGTCGTCAGCATCCCGGAAACGGTTCGGGATATGCCGGTGACGGCCGTGGGCAAGCGCGCATTTGCCAATCAGAAGGATATCCGGAAGGTGATTGTGCCGGATTCCGTCGCCATGGTCAATTCCGGCGCGTTCATGTCCTGCACGGCGCTTGAGGAGGTCGTATTGCCGGATACGCTGACCATGCTGGGTGCGGAGGTGTTCCGCGAGTGCAGAGCGCTGAAAAGCTTTATGGCGCCTGCGGCGCTCACAGACATCCGGGCGGATGCATTCCGCAGCTGTTCAAGCCTTGAATCCGTCGTCCTGCATGACGGTATCACGGCGAT
>JAFQIF010000178.1 GCA_017397695.1 Clostridia bacterium | reverse complement strand
ACCGGAGCCGAGCGCGTCCAGTGGACGCAATAAGCAAGGCGGAGCGTGGAAAATCGCAAGGAGTGGCAGAATGCCGCGACTATGCGAGTTTTCCGGGAATGCCGCGACTATGCGAGTTTTCCGGGAATGCCGCAACTATGCGAGTTTCCCGGACAGCATTCCCGAACGTCACTCCACGGACTTGAGCGCCTCGACCATATCGATGGTGCGCACCTTGCGGGTGAGCAGGCGCTGGATCAGCTGGGAGAAGCAATAGGTAACGACGCAGGCGATGATCACAGACTTGACCGTCGGCACGCCGGGATAGAAGCCGGTCTCCGGCTCACAGGCATGCATGACGACGTCGGTGAGCAGATAGCCCGGGCCGACGCCTGCGAGCACGCCGAGCAGGGAGATGATCGTGTTCTCGCGCAGGATCAGGGAGCGGATCTCCTTTTGATGATAGCCCAGCACCTTGAGCGTGGCGTATTCGCGGATACGCTCCACGAAGTTCATCAGGCCCATGTTGTAGCAGATGACGAATGCCAGCGCCAGCGCGATGAGCGTGAGGATCGCGAAGACGGCGGAGAGCGTGTCGAGCATCTTGAGCATCTCTGTCACCTGCGTGTGCGGATCGTGGATCTGGTCAACCTCGTCCAGGCTGTCGAGCTGCGCCATGCAGCGCTCGCCCGGACCTGCGATCTGGATGGCTGTCGGCCGGAATTCGCCTTTGCGCAGCGATTCCCAGGTCGAGCGGTTCATGTATACGCCCTGGGAGACGTTGTTCTCCACGATCTGGCCGATAACGAGGTGCACCGGCTCATCGTCGCCGGGCAGATAGAGGGTGACCTCGTCACCCGGAGAAAGGTTCAGCGTTTGGGAGAGCTTGTAGGTGACGGCGAGGCGGCCGTTTTCAAGCGGGATGAGCGCGTGATCCTCGCCCAAATGCTGCATGGTTTGCGCATCGCCGAGGATGCTCAGGCGCGTGGTGCGCGAGCCGGCGGCGGCGCGCAGGGATACGGAGGTATCCATCACGCATTCCACCACGTCGGCGTCAATGCGGCGCTCGTAGCTCTCTGCCGTGCCGACGTCGCCCGCGAGGCTGGCATACAGGTCGTAGCGCATGGTTCCGTAGTAGTAGTTTTCGGTCAGGCTCATGACCGAATCCTGCAGGCCCAGCGATGTGATGATCAGCATCGTGCAGCACAGAAGGCCGACCAGCGACATGAATGTGCGCAGCTTGTTGCGCATCAGGTTGCGGATGATCATCTTCGCATTGAAGGACAGGCGCGACCAGATGAAGGTGATGCGCTCAAAGAGGATGCGCTTGCCGTCCTTGGGCGGCTTGGGCCGAAGCAGCGCGGCGGTTGTCTCTTTGGCCGCGCGGCGATAGGTGAAAAAGCAGATGCCCACACTCATGGCAACCGTCAGCAATACCATGCCCCAGGCGGGCGCGGAGATCGGCGGTTCGAGCTGATAGGGCATTTCGCTCTGCCCCAGCAGCGCGTCCCAGAGCATGTAGGGCAGTGTGTGGTGGGCGATGATCGTGCCCAGCACGGCGCCCAGCAGGGAAGGGAGAATCGCATAGGAAAGATAATGATTGCGGATTCTGCGCGCGGAGAAGCCCAGCGCCTTGAGCGTGCCCATCTGCATGCGCTGGTTGTCGATCATGCGCGAGAGCGTCGTCATGACGATCAGGCCGGCAACGGCGTAGGCGAGCACGGGGAAGATGTAGGTCATGTTTTCAAACATCTTCGCGTCGCCCGTGGCGCGGGCGGTGGAGTTGTGCGCGCCGCGGTCGACCACAAGCGCATCCGGCAACAGCTGCTGGATGGCGCGCTGAACGACGCTTTCATCTGCGCCGTCTTCCAGCGTGATCACGACCTGCGTCAGCGGCAGTTCGGGCATCGCGCAGGCATTGATGAGGATGTAACCGTAGGTTGAAGGATCGGCGGCCACGCCGTTGGAGACGACGATGTACTCCGGGCTGACGACGATGCCGCGGATGACGAACGTGTACTCTGCACCGCCAAGTTTGACTGTGACGCGGTCGCCCATGCCGAGATGATGCGTCTGCGCGAAACGCTCCTCAATCAGGCAGCCGCGCCTGTCGGCAGGATCGAGCAGCGCGCCCTCGCGCACCAGCGGCAGATTGATGTCCATTTCGCCGTCGTAGGCTGTGACACAGACGGTCACGTCATCGCCCAGCGTCGATTCCAGATCGCGGGTTGCGCGGGCGCACAAGTCATCCACACCCTCGAGCGAGGCGAGCCTGCCGAGCGCGGCTTTGTCCGCGTCGGGCAGCGTGACCCAGAAGTCTGCGAGATTGTTTTCCTCAAAGTAGACGTCCACCGTGGTGGACATCATGCGCGCCGTGCCGTCCAGCGCGGAAAAGGCGAACGAGCCGATCATGCACAGCACGATGATCGAGAGAAACTGCATCGCGGCGCGGCTCATGTCGCGGTACAGCTTTTTTTTCAGTGTGTTTTTTATTCGCGCCAAAGCGCATCACCTCTCAGATGGGATCGCGATGATTGGTCTGAAATCTGTTTCAGACATGTCTCATGGAATTATTGCAAAGCAGGGTATCGGAGGGCCTTCCGCCCGAACGATACCATTAGTAGCAAGGAGAAGCGTAAGGGGTGCGGGCACAGCCCTTTTACCAGACGATGTCATCAACGCTTGCCGGATGCTCGTTGATTTCGATGGATTCGATGCCGCCGTTCTTGATGCGGATGACGCGGTTGCCCAGCGGGGCGATCATCGCATTATGGGTGATGATGACGACGGTGGCGCTGTAGGTTTTGCAGACGTCTTTAAGGAGGGAAAGCACCTGCACGCCGGTTTTTGAATCCAGCGCGCCGGTCGGCTCGTCGCACAGCAGCAGCGCGGGATTTTTGCACAGCGCGCGCGCGATGGACACGCGCTGCTGCTCGCCGCCGGATAATTGCGCAGGGAAATTGCGCAGGCGCTCGCCAAGGCCCACCTGCTCCATGACGGTCTTGGGATCCAGCGCGTGATCGCGGCAGACCTGGCGCGCCAGCTCCACGTTTTCCAGCGCGGTGAGGTTGGGCATCAGGTTGTAAAACTGGAAGACGAAGCCCACGTCGTGGCGGCGGTACTCCGTCAGCTGCGGACCGCGCATGCCGGTGATCTCCTTGCCGTCGACGATGATATGGCCGCTGGTGGCTTTATCCATGCCACCCAGCAGGTTGAGCACGGTCGTCTTGCCTGCGCCGGAGGGACCGAGTACCACGCAGAACTCGCCCTTCTCGATGGTAAAATTGACATTGTCTACCGCCTTGACCACGGTGTCGCCCGTCTGGTAGTGCTTGCAGACGTTTTCAAAGGTGATATAGCCCACGGAAACAGCCTCCTTGAACAAGGATAAAAACGTAAAAACGATTTTGTTTTTATGTTTTTATTATAGAAGAATATGAACAATCTGTCAATTCAGAACGTGCAGAAAATGCTGACCGGCGCAAAGAATGTTTACATCTGCCGGGCATCGTGATATGCTGGTTTGCAGGAGGAATATGCCTATGGAAAGAAAGAACGGCATGGGCGTGCTTGCACGCCTATTTGCTTCGATGTTCACGATCAGCGCATTCACATTCGGCGGCGGCTACGTGATCGTATCGCTGATGAAAAAGAAATTTGTGGACGAATACGGCTGGCTGGCGCGTGGCGGGGCTGGCTGGCGCTGTATGTGCGACGATGGGCGTGCTCGCGCCGTCGCTGGTGCTGGTATCGCTGCTGGCCTGGGTCTATCTGTCGGTCATCAAGGGAATCCTCGGTATTCTGCGTCCGGCTGTCGTTGCGCTGATTGCTTCGGCAGGCGTGTCGCTGGTTCTGGGCGTACTTTTTGGCGCGGTGTAACAGCGAATCGCCCTTTACATGGTCAGCTTAATTTCGTATAATGTTATATGAGGATACTCTGCATCACACAATCTGTATATACACAGGAGGTACCTGAGCATGCAGCCGAACATCAAGTGGCTCGATGATCCGCGCGTATTCCGCGTCGGTCAGGTCGATGCGCACAGCGATCATCTCTACTATGAAACCGAGGCGGACGCGAAGGCCGGCAGGCAGACGCTTTGCCAGTCCCTCAACGGCGTGTGGAAGTTTGCTTACTCCGTCAACAGCGCTTCCCGCCCGGCCAGCTTCTATGAAGAAGGCTATGACGTCTCTTCCTTCGATGACATCACCGTGCCGGGCCATATCGAGATGGCCGGCTATGACAGGATCCACTACATCAATACGATGTACCCGTGGGAGGGCCACTACTACCGCCGTCCGGCGTTCTCCGGCATGCCGGGCGCTGTGATGGAGGGCCAGTTCTCCGAGGCGGATTACAATCCGGTTGGCTCCTACGTCTGCAAGTTCGATCTGAACGAGGCTCTTTGCGGCAAGCGTGTGGCCGTCCGCTTTGAGGGCGTGGAGCAGGCGATGTACGTCTGGCTCAACGGCACGTTCCTGGGCTATGCCGAGGATACCTTCACCCCGTCCGAGTTTGATCTCACCGAGGTCATCCGCGAGAAGGGCAACACCCTGTGCGTTGAGGTGCACAAGCGCTCCAGTGCCGCGTATCTGGAGGATCAGGACTTCTTCCGCTTCTTCGGCATCTTCCGCAGCGTTTCTCTTCTGGCCAAGCCGAAGGCGCATGTGGAGGATCTGTGGGCAAAGCCGGTCGTCGATCTCAAGACGCTCGCGGGCAAGGTCAGCGTCGATCTCAAGCTCAGCGGCCGCGCCGTGAAGGTGCAGGCATTGGTGAAGGATGGCGACGAGGTGCTCGCCAGCGCTGAAGCCTATGCCGAGGAAAAGCTGACCGTTGACATGGAGATGCCGGGTCAGGTCAAGCTCTGGCACAACCATCATCCGAACATGTACATGCTTGAGCTCCGCCTGCTGGATGAAAACGGCGAGCTCATCGAGATCGTGCCCCAGCCCATCGGCTTCCGCAAGATCGAGATGGTCAATAAGATCATGATGCTCAACGGCGAGCGCCTGGTCATCAACGGCGTGAACCGCCACGAGTGGAACTGCCGCTCCGGCCGTGTGATCACCGACGAAGATGAGATCTGGGATATCGAGTGCATGAAGCGCAACCACATCAATGCGGTGCGTACCTGCCATTATCCGGATCGCCTGTCCTTCTACAGCCGCTGCGACGAGGCCGGTATCTATATGATGGCCGAAACCAACCTTGAAACCCACGGCTCCTGGCAGAAGGCCGGCATCATCGAGCCGAGCTGGAACGTGCCGGGCAGCCTGCCGGAGTGGGAGGCCGTCGTGCTCGACCGCGCGTACACCAATTTTGAAACCTTCAAGAATCACGTGTCCATCCTGTTCTGGTCCCTGGGCAACGAGTCCTTCGCGGGCGAGGTGCTGGTGAAGATGAATCGTTTCTTCAAGGAGAAGGATCCCAGCCGCCTGGTGCACTACGAAGGCGTGTTCAACAACCCGGCGTACAAGGATCGCATCTCCGACATGGAGAGCCACATGTACACCCCGGCGCCCAAGATCAAGGAGTACCTGGACAACGATCCGCCCAAGCCGTTCATCCTGTGCGAGTACATGCATGACATGGGCAACTCGCTGGGCGGCCTGAAGTCCTACTACGATCTGGTGGACAGCTACCCGATGATGCAGGGCGGCTTTATCTGGGACTACATCGACCAGGCGATCATGGTCAAGGACGAGGTGACCGGCCGTGACGTGATCCGCTACGGCGGCGACTTCGACGATCGTCCGGCGGACTACGAGTTCTCCGGCAACGGCATCGTCTTTGCGGACAGAACCGAGAAGCCTGCGATTCAGGAGGTTAAGTATTACTATGGACTGCACGAATAAGCTTCACATCGTCTACGGCGACCTGACCCTGGGTGCCTACGGCGAAGGCTGGCATGTCATCTTTAATTATATCCGCGGCGGCATCGAGTCCCTCGTTTCTGGCGGTCGTGAGTGGATGTATCGTTCCCCGCAGCCGACCTTCTGGCGCGCGCTGACGGACAATGACCGCGGCAGCCGCTTCCATCTGAAGAGCGGCTGCTGGCTGGCGGCGGATACCTTTATCCGCCAGACCGGCGTGAGCGTGGCGGTCAATGGCGAAGCGATCGCCATGCCGATCGCCCCGGAAAACAACAAGTATTCCGCAGACGAGACCGCAGAGAGCGTTGAAATCACCTATGCGTTTGAGACCCTGACCGTGCCGGCGGCGAAGGTGACCGTTACCTACACCGCGACGAGCGCGGGTGTGAACGTGAAGGCCAAGTACTTCGGCACTGAGGGCCTGCCGCAGCTGCCGGTCTTCGGCCTGCGCATGATCATGCCGACCCATGCGACCGGATTCACCTACGAGGGCCTCTCCGGCGAGACCTATCCGGACCGTATGGCCGGCGGCGTCCCGGGCGTGTACGAGGTGAAGGGTCTGCCGGTTACGCCGTACATGGTTCCGCAGGACTGCGGCATGCATATGAATACGCAGTGGGTGGAAGTGCGCCGCAATACCCAGCTGGCCAATACCAAGAACCCGGCCGAGAGCAGCCTGAAGATCACGATGGATGAAAAGCCCTTCGCCTTCTCCTGCCTGCCCTATACCGCCGAGGAGCTGGAGAACGCGACCCATCACGAGGAGCTTCCGCCGGCCAGGCGCACCGTGCTGTGCGTTTACGGCGCTGTGCGCGGCGTGGGCGGCATTGACTCCTGGGGCAGTGACGTCGAAGAAGCCTATCACCTCAGCGCACAGAAGAACTACGAGGTTTCCTTCAACATCGCGCTGTAAGGGGACGTTGGGGACGCTGTCCGGGAAACTTGCATAGTTGCGGCATTCCCGGAAAACTCGCATAGTCGCGGCATTCCCGGAAAACTCGCATAGTCGCGGCATTCTGCCACTCCTTGCGATTTTCCACGCTCCGCCTTGCTTATTGCGTCCACTGGACGCGCTCGGCTCCGGT
>JAFQIF010000177.1 GCA_017397695.1 Clostridia bacterium | reverse complement strand
GCGACCGAACTCCAGCTTGAAATCCACCAGAATAACGCCGCATTCCAGCCAAAAGGCTTTCAGAAATTCGTTGACCTTCAGCGCATAGCGGCGGATTGTTTCAATTTCTTCTTTCGTTGCTACGCCCAGCGCCAGCGCATGGGAGGTGTTCAGCAGGGGATCGCCGAGCGCATCGTTTTTATAGGAATACTCAACCGTAGGTTTGTCAAACACCACGCCTTCATCAAAGCCATATCTCTTGGAGAAAGAGCCTGCGGCGATGTTGCGCACAATCACTTCCAGCGGCACAATCTGCACCCGGCGCACGAGCGTATCGCGCTCATTGAGTTCCTCTACAAAGTGATTGGGAACCCCTGCTTTGGCAAGGCGTATCATCAAGCGATTGCTCATCTGATTGTTGATCACGCCTTTGCCCGCAATGGTGCCTTTCTTCAGACCGTTGAAGGCGGTAGCATCATCTTTATAGGATACGATCAGCAGATTCGGATCTTCGGTTGCATATACGCGCTTGGCTTTTCCTTCGTAGAGCTGATTCATCTTGGTCATAGTTGTTGCCTCCAATGAACTATTATTTGGTGGAGATTTTATACTTGCGTACGGTGTGTTCTGATTTGAGCGCTATAAAGATCAGGGCGTCTATCTCTGAAAACCGGTATTTGGTCGCGTATATGGGATAATCTTTGCATATCGATATTTGCCGATATAGCTTCCTCCGTTTCTCCTGCAATGGCCAGCGGCTTACCGGAAGGATCGATGACGACTGAATTGCCGCCATAGACCGTTCCTTCGGCAGTGCCGCAGGAATTACAGCACACTACGAACATCTGATTTTCAATAGCTCGTGCAGCTGCCAGACTGTGCAGATGAAAAATGCGTTCTCTGGGCCACTGAGATACTACAAAAAGAATATTCGCACCCTTTAGGGCGAGGATGCGGGCAAGTTCAGGGAAACGAATGTCATAACAAATGATCGATGCGCACTGTATGCCATCCATAGAAAAAAGGCATAGATGGTCGCCGTGAGTATAGTGGACATCTTCGCCCATAGGAGAAAACAGATGTGTTTTATCATAACTGGCAATGCATTCGCCTTCCCGGTTGAGCATTAAAGCCGTGTTGAATACCTGTCCGTTTCGCATATTGGAAATGGAACCTGCTATGATGTTCACATGATACTGTCTGGCTAAAGCGCCGATTCGCTCTATTACCATTTCTCCATCTCTGTCACACAAATCAGGAAGATTCTCTTTTGGGAAAAATCCAGTATTCCAGGTTTCAGGAAGCACTAATACATCAGGGTTTGTGACCATTGCTGTGCGAATCAGCTCAGATGCATGGCATATGTTATCCTGTGGAACCCCCAACTTTATATTCATCTGCAGGCAAGTGACTTTCAAAGCGATTGCTCCTTTTTCAGCAGAGTGCAGAGGCGGTTTGCAGCTTCTTTAGTATCCTCCGGATTTCCGAAGGTTGAGAAACGGATGTATCCATTGCCGCATTCGCCAAAGCCCTCGCCCGGAACAGCGGCTACTTGGATCTCGTTGAGAAGATGGTAAAAGAAATCCCAACCGCTCATTCCATCGGGACATTTCATCCAGATATATGGGGAATTCTTTCCGCCGCAATACCAAATGCCTGCTTTATCCAGAGCATCCATAAAATAAGCGGCATTTTTCTTGTAAACCTGAAGGTTTTCACGAATCTGTTTCTGACCTTCGGGCGTAAAAACGGCTGCAGCACCTTTCTGAAGGATATACGAAACTCCATTTGTTCTGGTTTCGCGGTTGCGCGACCACATGGAATGCAGGTTCATGCCATTTCGTACAAGTCCTTGGGGAACGACAGTATAGCCCAGTCTCGTTCCGGTGAAACCTGCTGTTTTGGATAAGGAGCAGATTTCGATGCAGCATGTATCCGCTCCGTCCAATTCAAAAACACTGTGCGGAATACGATTGTCTTCGACAAAAATTTCGTATGCGGCGTCAAAAAGAATGACTGCGCCTGTTTCGTTTGCAAAGTCGATCCATGACTGGAGCTGCTGCCTGCTGAACGCAGCGCCGGTGGGGTTGTTCGGAGAGCAAATGTAGATGATATCCGCAGTGATACTTTCGTCCGGTTCAGGCAAAAAGCCATTATTCTCATTGGAGTTCAAATGAACGATATTTCTCCCTGCAAGGATGTTGGTATCTACATACTCAGGATAGGCAGGTTCAATGACCATAACGGTATTATTCTGATCGAACAGTTCCAGAATATCGCCTAAATCATCACAGGCGCCGCTGGAAATAAATACTTCGTTTTCAGAAACAAGAGCTCCCATATTCTTGTAATAATCCGAAATAGCCTTGCGAAGAAACTGTGCGCCGACTTCGGGCATATATCCATGGAAACTTTCAGCCTTTGACTGATCATCGACGGCTTCATGCAGCGCTTGAATCACTACGCTGCACAGCGGACGAGATACGTCGCCAACGCCCATTCGGAGAACCCGCTCACCGGGATGGGCAGCAAGATATTCATCTATCTTTCTGTAGATTGTATTGAATAAATAGCTATCTTTTAATGAAGCATATTGCATGTTTGGCTTTAGCATGTTTTTCCTCCATAATCAAACTTCGATTTGGCTTACTCCCACTCAATTGAGGCCGGGGGTTTGGTCGTAATATCATAGAGCACGCGATTGCAGCCACCGACCTCGCCAATAATGCGCGTGGAGATGCGCCCAAGCAGATCATAAGGAAGAGGCGCAACGTCCGCAGTCATGAAATCGTCGGTGGTCACAGCGCGGATGGCCACGGCGTAGGCGTAGGTGCGTTCGTCGCCCATCACGCCCACGCTCTTTGCGCCGGTGAGCACGGTGAAATACTGGGAAGCATGCTCGCCGGACTTCTCGATCTCTTCGCGAAGAATTTTATCGCTCTCGCGCACGATGCGCACCTTTTCAGGCGTCAGCTCGCCGATCACGCGGATAGCAAGGCCCGGACCCGGGAAGGGCTGGCGGTAAACGAGGCTCTCGGGAAGGCCGAGCGCGAGTCCGAGCTTTCGCACCTCATCCTTGAACAGCATGCGCAGCGGTTCGACAAGACTGGTGAAGCCCAATTCTCCCGGCAGACCGCCCACGTTGTGATGGCTCTTGATGACAGCGCTGCCCTTGACGCTGCCGCTCTCGATCACATCGGGATAGATCGTGCCCTGGGCAAAATGATCGCGCTTACCCAGCTGCGCGGAGGCGTTCTTGAATACCTCCACAAATTCCCGGCCGATGATTTTTCGCTTCTGTTCCGGCTCGGTCACGCCTTTGAGCGCAGCGTAGAAGCGTTCAGATGCATCGACAGCCTTCAGCTCCACCGGGAAGGTCCTGGTGAAAATGTCCACCACCTGATCGCTCTCTCCGGCGCGCATGAAGCCGTGATCCACATAGACGCAGGTCAGGCGATTGCCAATCGCGCGATACAGCAGCGCAGCGGCAACCGCGCTGTCTACGCCGCCGGACAGTCCCAGCAATACCGTGCCATCGCCGACCTGCCTGCGAATCTCAGCAATGGTGCGCTCCGCATAGGCTTCCATCGTCCAGTTGGGCTCGATTTTGCAGATGCCGAACAGGAAGTTTTTCAGCATCGGCATGCCTTCCTCGGAATGGGTGACCTCCGGGTGGAACTGCACGCCGTAGAGCTTTCTTTCCGCATTCGCCATGGCTGCGGTCGGGCAGTTGGCGGTGTGGGCGATGATCTCGAATCCCTCGGGCGGCTGAACCACCTGCCAGGTATGGCTCATCCAGCAGACGCTTTCGGGCCTCATGCCCTTCAGCAGTCCGTCCTGATTCTTATCCATGTGAACGACTGTCCGCCCGTACTCGCGCTGTACGCCTCGTTCGATCACGCCGCCCAGCAGATGCGCCGTCAGCTGCATGCCGTAGCAGATTCCCAGCACCGGCACGCCCAGGTCAAATATGGCGGGATCAATGGTCGGCGCGCCTTCATCCAGTACGCTGGCGGGGCCGCCGGACAGAATGACGCCCAGCGGCTGCTCGGCACGAATATCTTTAGGATCGGCATTGTACGGCAGCACGGAGGAATACACGCCGCACTCGCGCACGCGGCGTGCAATCAGCTGCGTATACTGACCGCCGAAATCTAGAATCACAATTCCTCTTGGATTCTCCATTACTTTTCATCCTTTCCATGAATCGGTTGTTCAAACTTATTCTTGCCCTGTCCGGCGGGAATATCAATGGGATATTGACCTGTAAAGCAGCCGTCGCAGTAGTCGCAGCCATTTTCACCTGCAAGAACGTGCGCGGCGTCAATGGACAGATAGGCCAGCGAATCAACGCCTATGGCCTGCGCAATTTCTTCCACAGAATGCAGCCTGCAGGCAATCAGGTTTTCCTCGGAATCCACATCCGTACCAAAGAAGCAGGGGTGTTTGAAAGGCGGCGCGGAGACCCGCATGTGAACTTCCTTTGCGCCCGCATCCCGAAGCAGCTTCACAATTCTTGCGCAGGTGGTGCCGCGGACGATGGAATCGTCGATCAGTACGACGCGCTTTCCTTCAACCGTCTCGCGAATTACATTCAGCTTGATGCGAACGGCTTTTTCCCGCAGCTGCTGATTGGGAGCGATGAAGCTGCGCCCCACATACTTGTTTTTCAGGAAGCCGATACCGTAGGGTATGCCGCTTTCCTGTGAGAATCCAACGGCGGCGTCAATGCCGGAATCAGGAACGCCGATGACCACATCCGCATCGGCAGGACTTTCCCGCGCCAGAAATCTTCCCGCCGAAAGGCGCGCAGAATGAACAGACGCGCCCTGGATGATAGAATCCGGGCGCGCAAAGTAGATGTATTCAAATACGCAGAGGGTAGGCTTCTTCCCGCAATGGCGACAGTCCGACTGTACGCCCTCCTTTCTGAAAACCACGATCTCACCGGGCTCAATGTCGCGGATAAAATGGGCGTCAACCGCGTCAAGAGCACAGGATTCGGAGGCAACGATGTACTCGCCGGAAGAGGTCTGACCGTAGCAGAGAGGCCGGAAGCCGTTGGGATCGCGGAAAGCGATGAGTTTGGTGGCGGTCATGAGGACACAGGAATAAGCCCCCTGCAGCTTTGGCATAGCGCTGGCGACGGCTTCTTCGGTGGATGCGGTATGCAGCCGTTCCCCGACGATGGTATAGATGATCGATTCGGTATCGGTTGTACCATGAAAAATAGCGCCGTTGAGCTCATGGGAGCGGCGCAGTTCATTGGCGTTTACGAGATTTCCGTTGTGGCAAAGGGCCATGTTTCCCTTGACATGGCAGACAACGACAGGCTGGATGTTGTTGGCGTTTTTGCCACCTGTGGTAGAATAGCGGACATGGCCGACAGCGACGCTGCCCTCTCCAAGATGGGACAATTCTTCCTCGGAAAAGACTTCGGCGACAAGACCGTCGCCACGATGCTGGCGGAAAAGGCCGTCGTCGGAGACAGCGATTCCGCAGCTCTCTTGACCGCGATGCTGAAGGGCATACAGGCCGAGATAGGTCATTTCAACAACCGGAGCAGATTTCCCGGCATAGACGCCGAATACGCCGCACTCTTCATGAAGTCCTT
>JAFQIF010000176.1 GCA_017397695.1 Clostridia bacterium | reverse complement strand
GATCGGCGGCATGATCCTTGGCTACTTTGCCAACGGTCTGTATCAGCTGCTGTGCCTGTTCATCTTTGACAACATCATTCCGATCAACAATCCGGATCTGACGATCAAGGGCTCCAAGGGCATCGCCAACACGATGGACCTCTCGAAGGCGGGCGGCATGGGCGGCACGCTGGAGAAGCTCTGGCGTCTGCCGATGGCGCAGGCGACTCTCGTGTTTGCCGTGGTCATTGCCGTGATTCTGATCATCGGCCATGTGCGCAGCCATCGCAGGAACAACAAGAAGCTGGGCATGCAGCTGGGTGCGCTGGCGCTGGTTTGCGTGGCGATGCAGCTGCCGATGATGAAGGATCTGTTCTCCATGGTTCAGGTTCCGATGGCGACGTTTGGCATCGTGGCGCTGCTGTGCCTGTTCAACGTTCTGCTCATGCGTACGCGCCTTGGCCAGCAGTTCCGTGCCGTTGGCCAGAACCGCACCGTAGCCAATGCGTCGGGCATCAATGTGGATAAGGTCCGTATCATCGCGATCACCATTTCCACGGTTCTGGCAGGTTGGGGCCAGCTGATCTTCGTGCAGAATCTGGGCGCATTCCAGACTTATGGCGCGGCGGATCAGGTTGGTCTGTATGCCGGCGCGGCGATCCTGGTTGGCGGCGCATCCGTCGTTCGCGCGACGAACACGCAGGCCCTGCTGGGTACCGTACTCTTCCACCTGATGTTCATCCTCGCTCCGGCTGCCGGCAAGAACCTCTTCGGCGATGCCGCCATCGGCGAGTACTTCCGCGTGTTCATGTGCTACGGCGTTATCGCGCTGGCGCTGGTGATGCATGCGTGGAGCAGCGTTGCGCCCAAGAAGAAGCCGAAGGCGCAGGGCAAGGACTAAAACGAAAAAGATTCCCTCCAACAATCGGACCGCAGGGTGTGGGAGCCCTGCGGTCTTTTTTTGTAAAGAGGCAAATTGACTTTGCTGATATAACCGTGGCAATTGGTTGTATAAACGGATTGCGTACGATATAATATGAGAATACCATACAAGGAGGCTGTTCCTGTGAAAAAGAAGAGGAAGTGGATCAAGTGGGTCGTGCTTCTGGCTGCTGCGCTGGCTGTCGGCGGCTTTTTGTATCTATCCCAGCAGACGGAATCTGTAGCATATAATGAGTTCCCGGTCACGCAGGGCAATCTGACGACATACTACAATTTTGACGGTCTGGTGCACGCGCCGCGCATGCAGACGATTGCGGCGGGAGAAGGCGGCACGGTGCGCACGGTATACGTGGAGCAGAACCAGCAGGTGAGCAAGGGCGACCGCATTTACCGCCTGGACGGTGGCGAGACGGTGGAAGCTGAGCTTGCCGGCGAGGTGACCGGCCTGTTTATTCAGGAGGGTGACGTCATCGGCGCGGGCGAAACGGCGGCGGAGATCATCGATATGCAGCGCCTGGAGGTACAGCTGAACGTCGATGAATATGATGTACGCGCGGTAGCCCCAGGAGCAGAAGTGTCGGTGATCGTGCTGGCGACGGACAGCCAGTTTGACGCAGTGGTATCCGCGCTCAATAAGAATGGCACGGCCTCCGGCGATCTGTCCTATTACACGGCAACGGTGCCAATGGGCGAGATCTCCGGTGCATATCCGGGCATGCAGGTGAGCGCGAAGGTGCTGCGCGAGCACGTGGAAGACGCGGCGCTGGTTCGCCTGGAGGCCGTACAGTTTGACGAGTACAATCAGCCGTATGTGCTTATCGGCCGCGGCGGTGAAGAGCCGGAAAAGGTGATGGTGACCATTGGCGCGAGCGACGGCGTATATTGCCAGATCGTAGACGGAGCAAAGCCGGGCGATACGGTACTCAAGGAAAGCGGCATGAGCATGATGGAGCTGATGCTGGCGCTGGATGCAAAGACCCGATAACCGGAGGCGCAGATGGATAGCGATTTTTTCTCGATGCGCAATATCGTCAAGCAATACCAGATGGGCGATGAAATTCAGACGATCCTCAAGGGCATCGATCTGGATATCGCCGAAGGAGAATTCCTTTCGGTGCTTGGTCCGTCGGGCAGCGGCAAAACGACGCTGATGAACATCATCGGTTGTCTGGATACGCCGACCTCCGGTACGTACATCCTGCACGGACGCATGATCCGCGATCTGGATCAGAAGCAGCTGGCGCGTATCCGCAGCCGGGAGATCGGCTTCATTTTTCAGCAGTTTCAGCTTTTGCCCAGGCTCGACGCCATGAAGAACGTAGAGCTGCCGCTGATTTATGCCGGTGTGCCGCCCAGGGAGCGTGCGCGCCGGGCAGAGGAGATGCTGGTGCGGGTGGGCCTTAAGGACAAGCTTCACCATAACCGCAACCAGCTTTCCGGCGGCCAGCAGCAGCGCGTGGCAATTGCGCGCGCGCTGGCGACAAACCCGACGATCCTGCTGGCGGACGAGCCGACCGGCGCGCTGGATCAGAAGACCGGCGAGCAGGTGATGGAACTCTTTGGGGAGCTGCACGGTGAAGGCAGAACGATTGTCATGATCACGCATGACCTCAAGATTGCGCGCCACGGTTCCAGAATCGTAAGTATTCTGGACGGCGAGCTCTCGGAAGGAGTGAGCGTGTATGATTAAGAAGAAATGGGACATGTTCATGGAAAGCGTGAGCATGTCGGTATCCAATATCACCGGCAACAAGATGCGCACATTTCTGACCACGCTGGGCATCATCATCGGCGTGGCGGCGATTATCGCGCTGATGACCGTTGTACAGGGCGCGACGGATACCATGAATGCGCAGTTCGACGCCATGGGTCTGGGAACGCTGCGCGTTTCGATATCCGGCACGGCGCTCAAGCAGGGCCTGAACGATGCAGAGTTGGATCAGCTGCTCGCCTGTGAGCATGTGGCGAGCCTTTCGCCGTCGCTGAGCACGAAGACGACGGCGAAGCGCGGCGGCGCATGGTCGGACGCCATCAGCGTCAACGGCAATGGCGACGAGTATTTCCGGCACAACGAGGATTTACTCGCTGAGGGACGAGCGATCAATGCGATTGACGTAGAGCAGGGATCGCAGGTTTGCCTGATCGACAGCGGTACGGCGAAGACGCTGTTCTTTGGCGAAAACCCGCTGGGACAGACGTTTTACTTGAGCGGACTGGAATACACCGTGATCGGCACAATCGACGAGGAGGAGGACGCGAGCCTCTTTGCGCAGATTCTGCTGGGCGGCTCATCGGATGGAACGGTCTATGTGCCCTATACGGCGGCGAAGAAGCTGATGAAGACCTCGACCGTATCCACGCTGGAGGTTTATGTAACCGATCCGGACGAGACGGATGCTGCGATTGAGGAGATGGAAATCGTTCTGGACGGCATCTTCAACTACAAGGATGACACGTATCAGATCATCAACATGGAATCGATGACCGACGCCATGAACCTGATGACTTCGATGATGATGTCGCTGCTGGTGGGCATCGCGTCCATCGCGCTGGTTGTCGGCGGCATCGGCATCATGAACATGATGCTCGTAACCGTTACAGAGCGGACGACGGAGATTGGCCTTCGCAAGGCGCTGGGCGCGGAGCCGGGACAGATTCAGACGCAGTTCCTCATTGAGGCGATCATTCTCTCGCTGCTGGGCGGCGTGATTGGTGTGATCGTGGGCCTGACGGTGTCGTATCTTATCTGCGTGAATACGGATATCACGTTCTCGCTCAATACATTCGCCATCGTGCTGGGCGTCAGCTTTTCGGCGGCGGTGGGCATTATATTCGGCTGGGCGCCTGCGCGCAAGGCCAGCAACCTGAACCCGATCGACGCGCTGCGCAGCATGTAAGCGCGGAAAGGATGAAACATATGAAGAAAATGATGGCGGCGCTGCTTGCGGCGCTGATGCTGCCCGCGATTGCATTGGCTGGCGAAGCCGTGCGCATCGATGGCACGATTGAAGCGGCGAGAAAGCAGACGATCCTTGCGCCGCACAGTGGCAGGGTGGGCGATTTTGCCGTGCGCGCAGGTGATGAGCTCGAGGCAGGCGATATGCTCTTTACGCTGAGCGCGCAGAAAGTCTATGCTGATTTTGACGGCACGATTACCGGCGTATTTGCCCAGCCGGGCGACAGCGCGGCATCCGTGCAGGACCGCTACGGCGCGCTGTGCTACATGGAGCGCGAAACGCTCTATACCGCCGACTGCACCACGGCGGGTGCAGCCAGCGAAAACGAGTACAAGATCGTGCATGTGGGCGAGAAGGTCTACATCCGATCCGATTCCAACAACAACCGCACGGGCGAGGCCATTGTTACTGGCGTGGAGGGCAAGAAATATACGCTGGAGATCACCGCCTACGATGACATCCGCATTGGCGAGGATATCAATGTCTATCGCGACAAGCGCTATTATAGCTCCAGCCGCATCGGCGAGGGAAACGTGAAGCGTGTGGATCCGGTCGGCATTACGGCTGAAGGCTATGTCCGCGCGGTACACGTGACAGACGGTCAGCAGGTTAAGCGCGGTGATCTGCTCTTTGAGATCGTGCCGGATGCGCTGGAGGACATGCAGGGCAGCGACGGCAGCGTGAAGATGCCGGCGTCCGGCGTGCTGCTGAGCGTGGCAGTGGAGAGCGGCGCGCAGGCGGAGAAGGACCAGGTGATGGCGACCTTCTGTGAGCGTGGGGATATGAAGCTGATCTGCCCTGCGGATGAAGAGGATCTCGCATCCATCGAGGTGGGCATGGAGGTTGCGGTGGAGCTGGATGCCTATCGCGGCGAAACCATCCCGGGCAGAGTGGTCAGTATCGCCGGCGCGGGCGCGGAGGATGGCTCCGCTTCCAGCTTCGATGTGGCGATCGAGCTGGAACAGAATGACCGCGTGCGCATCGGCATGAATGCGACGGCATCTTTTTAAACAGTAAAACGGACGGCGCAAGCCGTCCGTTTGTCGTTGTGTAAACAAAACCACCGGCAGGAGCCGGTGGTGAAGCTTGAAAAAAGCTCCCCGGAAAACCGGGGAGCGGAAATGCGATGGATTACACGCCGGAGTAGGCAGCAAAACCAGCGTCGATCGGCAGCACCACGCCGGTAACGGCGGAGGCGGCCTTGTCGTCGGTCAGGAAGAACAGACCGCCGAGGAGCTCCTCGGAATTGACGTAGCGGCCCATCGGGGTGCCGTTGAGGATCTTTGCGCTGCGGGCAGTCGGGGTGCCGTCCGGATTGAAGAGCAGGGCGCGGTTCTGGTTGGAAACCAGGAAGCCCGGGGCGATCGCGTTGCAGCGGATGCCGGTGCCGGCGAAGTGGGTGGCCAGCCACTGGGTGAAGTTGGAGATGGCAGCCTTGGCGCCGGAGTACGCCGGGATCTTGGTCAGCGGGGTGTAGGCGTTCATGGAGGAGATATTCAGGATGTTACCGGTCTTGCGGGCGACCATGTCCTTGGCAAAGGCCTGGGTCGGCAGCAGGGTGCCCTGGAAATTGAGCTTGAAGACGAAGTCGACGCCGCCCGCATCCAGATCGAAGAAGGTCTTCTGGCCTTCCTTGGCTTCATGCTGATACTCGTTATCGGTGGTCGCGCGCGGGTTGTTGCCGCCGGCGCCGTTGACCAGAATGTCGCAGGGGCCCAGATCGGCGAGAACCTGCTGATGGACAGCCTCAATGGCTTCCGGATCGAGCACGTTGCACTTGTAGCCTTCGCAGATGAAGCCTTCGGCCTTGCACTCGTCGGCCAGCTTCTTGACAGCTTCTTCGTTCAGATCCAGAGCAGCGACCTTCGCGCCGGCCTGCGCATACGCACGGGCCATATCGCCGCACAGCACGCCGCCCGCGCCGGTCACGACGACGACCTTGCCGGTAAAGTCAACATTCAGGGGCAGATTCATCATAATCATTCACTCCTAAGCTTTTTGTGGCTGCGCAAAGGCACAGCGCAAGATTTTATTATCTGCTATCTATTTTGCCACGTTTTTGATGCTTCGTCAAGGGCAGTTTTGACAATAGTATCCTCCTTTTGCGCGAATATGATCCGTGAAGAATATTTTTTCTGCACAGTCAATCGGAAAAGTAACGAACGTTGTCTTGAAAAAGGCGTTTTGAGCGACTCAGATGCCGAACTGCGTACGCAGCAGCGCTTTGCCGCTGATGGTGGCGAAAATGGATTCCTGTGCATGGGTGATCGCCTCAGTGGAAGCCTGGTTTTCAAAGAGATTAACCAGGAAATCGGCTTCCACCAGGATCTGATAGTCTATGCTGTCGATTTCCGTATATGTGTGATGATGCCCGACGAGATAGCTGACGCGCGCGATGACGTCCGGCGCGAAGCCGAGGGAAGAAAGCAGAGCTTCGGCTTCTGCGGGGCCGAGTTCTTCCTGATGCGCGCCCGCGTCGTCGCCGTATACGCGCAGCGACGGCGGAATGCCGATGTCATGCACGATGGCGGCGGTTTCGAGGATGTGCTGTGTATGCTCATCCAGTCCTTCGCTTTGGCCAATCAGCTGGGCAAACTGGTACACCTTAAGAAAATGCTGGATCAGATGGGGCAGGCCCTTGTCGTATTCTATCATGCGCAGAATCAGGCGGCTGTTTGTATCCATGGGACGCCTCCTTTGAGAATAAGATGGATTTATCATAGAATGGCCGTACGCGGATTGCAACCAGAGAAGAAAAAAGACTTCCGAGAAGGAAGTCTGATAAAAGCTGGCTCAGGCAGGCGCCTTTGCTTTTTTGCTGCTGCTCTTCATCTTGATGTACAGCGACAGCGTAATCGGGAAGCCGAACAGGCCGAAGATGCCGAAGAGCTGCAGGCCTACGAACATGCTGATGAGCGTGACCAGCGGATGCAGGCCCATCTGCTGGCCGACGAGCTTGGGCTCGACGATATTGCGTACCACCAGCATCACGATGTACAGCGCGGCAACGCCCAGCGCCATGCGGTAGCTGCCCAGGATGGCGGCGATAATCGCCCACGGGATCAGCACCAGGCCCGTACCCAGAATCGGCATGATGTCGATGACGGCGACCAGCAGCGCCAGGCCTACGGCGTAGGGTACATCCAGCAGGATAAAGCCAATGCTCAGCTCCACAAAGGACAGACCCATGATGGTGATGTAAGAAGCCAGAATCTTGCGGATGGAATCCACGCCCGTGGTGAAGGTGGTGGATACGGTGCTTTGGAAATTGCTCGGCAGCCTGGATTTGACATAGCCCAGAAGGTGATCAAAGTCCAGCGCGGCAAAGCAGGTGGATACAACGGCGACGATGACCGTCAGGATGACTGTCGGCAGGCCGGTGACGATATTGGAAACCAGGCGCACAGCGGAGACGGAGATGTTAGAGATCATCTTTTCCAGGCTGGTGACAAGCTCGCGGCTGACCCTGTCGACGATATCCACAATGTCGGGATCGTACTCCAGCAGCTGCATTTCGATGGCCTCCAGGCTGCGCGCGACGTAGGGCACAATCTGCCTGGCGAAGACCGGGATCTGCGGCACAAAGTGTTCCAACGCGGAGATGATCTGCAGGCCGGCCACCAGCACGGCGACGAAAAGGATACAGTAGAACACGACGGTCAGCAGCAGCGCCGGGATGCGCTTGGGGAGATGCAGCTTTTTGGCAAGCGCTTTGGCCGGCCGCTGCAGCGCCCAGGCGACAACGATGCCGAAGATAAACGGACCCAGCGGCGGAAGCAGATAGCGCGCAAAGAGAAGCGCCAGCGCAATAAGCACGGCGTAATACGCGGCATTGATTAGAAAACTTTGCTTGCGTTCCAGATTCATGGCGGAACCTCCCTCGCACACCTTAGCAAGAATAGTATAGCCTACAATTGTTACAGGAATATGTCCAAATGGTTAATGCTTGCCAATTTGAGCCGTATGTCCAATCCGGATCGTATATGCCAGAAAACACAAAATGGACGGATCGAAACGATCCGTCCAGATTAGGTGAGAATCCGGTTTACAGGGAAGCGTTGAAGCCGGAGACGATCAGATCTACCTGATCGCGCAGCTGGGTGTGCAGATCGGTGAGCACGCTGCCGGCCTGCATACGTGTTTCGCATTGATTGATGATATCGATGCATGAAGCGAGCAGCTCGTCGTCGGCGAGGCTGGTACCTACGCCGTAGATGTTGGCGGCGATGGTGTTGATGGACTGCATGGAATGAATATGCGCGCGCACGGTGGACAGCAGCGTCATGGTATTGGTGCCGCTGGACTGGGTAAGGCGATAGACGGCGCTTTGCGCTTCGCTGGCTTCGCTCAGCGCGCGCGACAGCAGCGCGGAAGTGGTGGCCTCACCGATGCCCGTTGTCCTCAGGTAGGCAACGCTCAGGCCGATGAGCGCAATGAGCAGAATGAATATAATGAGCATTAGAAGCCGGACGAGCTGTTTGTTTTTCTTCCGGCCGGCGTTGGCCTGAAACGAATACATACGCAAAACCCTCCTTATCTCAGGAAGCGGCGCTTCCTGCGTATATATTATATCATATTCGTCAAATGGGGTAAAGTGGGCCTGATAAACAGAAAAATAAACGAGATGTGGAGAATAATATTCAAAAGAAGATGGGTTATGGGTGATTGGTGGAGAATATATCCCAAATCGGCGCGAATGCTTGAACAGCGGGCGGCGAATGGCGTATAATAAGATATTATCATGGGAAGAAATGACGCGGTCAAGCCGCGCAGGAGGAATATCATGCCGATGAATATTGCGATCGACGGCCCGGTTGGTGCGGGCAAGTCCTCGATCGCCGATCAGGTGGCCGAAAGGCTGCACATTCTGCATTTGGATACGGGTGCGATGTACCGTGCGTTTGGTCTGTATGCGCTGCGCAGCGGCGTGGATTTGAGGGATGAAGCGGCGGTTTCGGCGCTGATTGAGCATGCCGATGTACGGGTTCGCTATGCGGACGGTGCGCAGCAGACCCTGCTTTTCGGAGAGGACGTCAGCAGCCTGATCCGCACGGGCGAGGTGTCTGCGGCTGCGAGCGCGGTGTCGAAGTGGCCTGCGGTGCGCCGTCATATGGTGCGCGCGCAGCAGGAGCTGGCCAAGACGGCCGATATGCTCATTGATGGCCGCGATATCGGCACAGTGGTGCTCAAGGATTCGCCGTGCAAGATTTTTCTGACGGCGGCCAGCGAGGAGCGCGCCCGCAGGCGCCATGTACAGCAGCTGGCAAAGGGGGACCATACCCCTTACGAGCAGGTGCTGCGCGAGCTCATCGCCCGCGATGAGCAGGACATGAACCGAAAGACTGATCCGCTGCGTCAGGCGGAGGACGCTGTGCTGGTGGATTCAACCCATATGACGGAAGAAGAAACCGTAGAGGCAATTGTGAAGATCGTGGAGGAAGTATATGGAAAATAAGCAAGACAATAAGCCGGAAAGCAGAGACGATCAGAAGCAGCTGGTTCTGGACAACGCTGCGATTGAGGCGGATCTGCTGCGTCCGGGCCGTTCGTGGTTTTATCAGCTGGCGGTGAATCTGTTTGCCGTTGTCACAAAGCTGCTGTTTTTTGTGCGCATCGAGGGAAAAGAGAACCTGCCGCAGGGCGCCTGCGTGATCATGGGCAATCACAAGGCGTGGATCGATCCGTTCCTGCTTGCTATGTGCGCCAGGGACAGGGAAATCCGCTTTATGGGCAAGAAGGAACTTTGGGGCAACAAGGTATTCGCCTGGATTGCCAAGCAGGTTCGCGGCGTTCCGGTTGATCGCGGAAACGCCGATATGGCCAGTATCCGGATGTCGATGACCGTCCTGAAGGCCGGTCATACGCTGGGTATCTTTCCGGAGGGCACGCGTACCAAGGGCGACGGCATGATGCCGCTGCAGGGCGGCGCGTCGCTGCTGGCGCTGCGCAGCAAATGCGCCGTGGTGCCGGTATATATCGACGGTGATTACAGGCTCTTCCGTCGGGTGACCGTTCGCGTGGGCGCGCCGGTTCAGATGGATGATCTGCTCGCGGGCAGGATTAACAAGGACACCTGTGCTGTGCTCAGCGACAGAATCAAGGCTGCTTTTGCTCAGCTGAGCGACGGCCGATCCCTGCTTCCGCCTGTGGTGGAGAAGAAGGGCTGATTGGCTTTGCTACGAAAGAAAACTCCGAAAATTTAAGAAAAAGAAAATTTGCCGGCAGGAATATGCCAAACTACCTAGAATCAATTAAGATGGGTAATAGGAGCACTAGGCTTATTTGCCGGAATGGCAGGTCAGATAGCATATGAAACTTACCATTGGAGAGCACGCCGGCTTCTGTTTCGGCGTCCGGCGCGCGGTGGACAAAGCGTTTGCCTGCGCGGGCGAGCAGCTCCCCTGTGTGACCCTCGGTCCCTTGATCCACAATCCGCAGGAGGTGGAGCGTCTGGAAAATGCGGGCGTCCGCAGTGTGGATTCTCTTGATCAGGTGCAGGAAGGTCAGACCGTCATCATCCGTTCCCACGGCGTTACGCCGAAGGTTTACGCGCAGTGCGAAGCGCGGGGGATTCCCGTGATCGACTGCACATGTCCGCACGTGGCGCATATTCATCAGCTAGTGCGCGAGTACAGCCAGGATGGCGACGCGGTCGTCATCGTCGGCGAGCCGGATCATCCGGAGGTCGTCGGCATTGCCGGCTGGGCGCATGGCGCGGTGTTCATCCTGCCTACGTGTGAGGCTGCTGAAAGCGCGCAGCTGCCGGACAAGGCGCTTGTTGTGGCACAGACCACGCTCCGGCGCGACCGGTTTGAGGAGGTGCTTTCCGTCATCCGCACCAAGGTGCGCGATCTGACGGTGCGCATGACCATCTGCGCGGCGACCAGCAAGCGCCAGCAGGAGGCAGAAGCCCTTTCCCACGAAGCCGACGTGATGATCATCGTCGGCGGAAGAAACAGCTCCAACACCAAAAAGCTTCTGGAAACGTGTCGCCTGCGCTGCGAGCGCGCATATCAGGTAGAAACACCCGAGGATGTTCCGCAGGGTGTGATCCGGCCCACGGATCGCGTGGCCATCACGGCCGGCGCATCCACGCCGCAGTGGCTGCTTGAGCAAGTGAAGCAGGCCATTGAGGCAGACGCTACATAAGCGTCGCAAAAGAATATCTATCCCGGCGAAAAGCCGTGATAATAAAGTATGTATCATCCCCGGACCAAGTCCGGTAGAGATACTTGAGGAGGTAGTACCCGCATGAACGACATGGAAAAGAATCTGATCTCTGAAGGCGCCGAGGACTTTGCCGCGATGCTCGAGGAGACGATGATCAAGCTCCGCCCCGGTCAGGTTGTCAAAGGCGTTGTCGCCCACGTGAGCGACGACGGCGTTGTCGTGAGCATTCCCGGCAAGGCTGATGGCTACATTAAGAAGAACGATCTGGTCACCACTGACTGCAAGGTCGAGGACGAGATCGAAGCCGAAGTTGTGAAGCTCAACGACGGCGAGGGCTATGTGCTCCTGTCTGAGCGCAAGGTCATGGCCACCAAGAACTGGGAAAAGCTCGTTGCTGAGCACGACACTGGCGCCTGCGTGGAGGCCACCGGCCGTGAGGCTGTCAATGGCGGCCTGATCGCTGATGTGATGGGCGTTCGTGCGTTCATCCCGGCTTCTCACCTGTCCCGCCGCTTCGTCGAGAATATCGGCGAGTTCGTTGGCAAGACGATGACCGTGAAGATCATCGAGGTGGACAAGGCCAAGAAGCGCATTGTCGCCAGCCGCAAGGCGTTCCTGATGGACGAGAAGAAGAAGGCCTGGGAGAAGATCGAGAAGGATCAGGTTGTTCCGGGCGTTGTTCGCCGTCTGACCGACTTCGGCGCGTTCGTCGACATCGGCGGCGTGGATGGTCTCATCCATGTGACCGATCTTGCCTGGCATCGCGTGAAGCATCCGTCCGAGATCGTTGCTCCGGGTCAGGAAGTCAACGTGAAGATCATCGGCGTGGACAAGGAGAAGGAGCGCATCCAGCTGAGCCTGAAGGCGCTGCAGCCGCAGCCGTGGGAAGTCGCCGAGGAGAAGTACCCGGTCGACGCCATCGTCGAGGGCAAGGTTGTCCGCATCACCACGTTCGGCGCGTTCGTCGAGCTCGAGCCGGGTCTTGACGGCCTCGTTCACATCTCCCAGTGCGCCCTCAAGCGCATCGCGAAGGTGGAAGACGCCGTGCAGGTCGGCCAGGTTGTCCGCGTGAAGGTTCTCAAGGTTGACACCGAGGCCAAGCGCATCAGCCTGTCCATCCGTGAGGCGCTGACCGAGGAAGTCGAGTTTGACGCCGAAGTGCAGGGCCTCGATTTCGAGGATGGCCTGGACGCCGAGTAATTGAATGGCTCATCAAGGGGATCGTCTGAAAAGGACGATCCCTTTTCCTGTATCCCGCGCGCAGGGGGAACCGCACAGGAAGCGACATTCCATCGCGTCAATTGTATCTTTCGTCCGGTTCGAATTGACTTTTCCGCATCTTCGTCGTATGATTGATCCAAGATAGACGGAAGAGAATCTCCGGGAAAGGATTATATATGCACGAAAAAAAGAATTCAAAGAAGCCTTTGATCATCTATTATGTCATCATGCTCGTCGTGGTGATGCTGCTCAACACCATGCTCTTCCCGCAGATCGAGCGCTACAGCGTCAAGGAGGTCGAGTATTCCGAATTCCTGACGATGCTCGAGGAAGGCAAGATCGAGAAGGTCGATATCGAGAATACCCGGATTGCCTTCACGCCTGTCGAGCAGAGCGAAGACGGCAAGGCGACCTATTACACCACCAACCGCGTGACGGCGGACGACAAGATCGTCGAGCGCCTGCTGGATGCGGAGGTGACCTTCGGGCAGGTCGTGCCGGAGGAGATGAGCCCGATCATCGAGTTCCTTCTCTCCTGGGTGCTGCCGCTGGTGGTGTTCTATGCGCTCGGCTCGCTGATGTTCAGGCGGATGAGCAAGCAGATGGGCGGCAATTCCATGACCTTCGGCAAGTCCAACGCGAAGATCTACGTTGAGGCGCAGACCGGCAAGACGTTTGACGACGTTGCCGGCGAGGACGAGGCGAAGGACGCCCTGCAGGAGATCGTCGATTTCCTGCACGATCCGCAGAAATACCGCGATATCGGCGCGAAGCTGCCCAAGGGCGCGCTGCTTGTCGGCCCTCCCGGCACGGGCAAGACGCTGCTGGCCAAGGCCGTAGCGGGCGAGGCGAAGGTGCCGTTCTTCTCGATTTCCGGTTCGGAGTTCGTGGAGATGTTCGTGGGCATGGGCGCGGCGCGCGTGCGCGACCTGTTCAAGCAGGCGGGCGAAAAGGCGCCGTG
>JAFQIF010000015.1 GCA_017397695.1 Clostridia bacterium | reverse complement strand
GGGGTCACGGACGGTTACTGCGCCTATACCTATCAGGCAGAGCGGATCATCCTGCACGACCCGAGCAATTCGCTGATGGCGACCATCTCCCAGTCAGAAAACCAATTCGTCATCGGCACGACGCATAACATCGACCGCAACCTCGACTCCATCCTCAACAAGGCCGTAGCCAGCCTCGACGAGTGGGACCGCGTGGAGGCCATCCGCCGCCATACCTCGATCACCGCCCCGTCGTATTCCTTTTGGGATCTCCTGTTTGAAAACACCTCCGTGCGGAACTTGACGGTTGCCTTCCTGCTGATCATCCTGCTGCTGACCATCATCGCCAACCAGCAGCGCCGTCTGCAGAAAGATCTCAAGTCCACCATCCGCGTTCAGAAAGAGAAGCTGGGCGAATCCATGGAAGATATGCTCCAGCTGCTCGCATCGGCCATCGAATTCCGTTCCAGCGAATCCGGCGACCACGTCAAGCGCATCAGCAGCGTCACCCGCGAAGTCATCGAAGCGCTGACGCGCATGTATCCGGATACCTACAGCTTCACCCAGCAGCAGATCAGCCAGATCGCAACGGCGTCCGTTCTGCACGACGTCGGCAAAATCGCCATCCCGGACTATGTCCTCAACAAGCCCGGCAAACTCACCCCGGAGGAATTCAAGCTCATGCAGCAGCACCCTGTCAAGGGCTGCGAGCTGCTCGACCGGATTCCCAACTTCCATAACGATCCTCTCTACGCCTATTCCTACGATATCTGCCGCTGGCATCACGAGCGCTGGGACGGCATGGGCTACCCCGACGGGCTCAAAGGGAATGAAATCCCCATCTGGGCGCAGGCCGCCAGTATCGCCGACGTGTTTGACGCGCTGATTTCTCCGCGTGTCTATAAGGAAGCCTACAGCGTCAAGGACGCCATCGCCATGATCTGCAACGGGCAGTGCGGCCAGTTCAATCCCAAGGTGATCGAGGCCTTCCTCTCCGTGGCGGATCACTATCAGGTGCCCGAGGCGGAAGAGCCCGCGCCCTACAAGGCCGCTCCCGCTTCCCGCGATACCACGACGCTCATGCTCTCCGCTTTCCAGTATCTGATTTCCAACAGCTCCGATATCGTATTCCTCAAGGATGTGGACCTCGTTTACCGCGCCGCGTCGCCTTCCTTTGCCGCGTTTCTCGACAAACGTTCCGTGGATGAGATCATCTGTCATACCGATGCGCAGATTCTGCCCGATGAACAAACCGCGCGGCGCTATGAAGCGGAGGACCGCGAGCTGCTCGCCTCCGGTCAGAATCTGATCGATTCCCTTGAGCTGCTGCCCATGCAAAACGGCAAACAGCGCTACGGCTCAACCTCCAAATATCTGCTCACGGACTCCCAGGGCCGCATCATGGGCATTCTGGGTATCACGCGCGACGTCACGAGTACCTATTACGCCCATAAGCATCACCGCAGTACGATCAATACGCTCTTCAATCTGCCGGAAAATGCGTATTACTCCGCCTATCTGGATCTGACCGATTGGAAGATCGTCGGGGAGAAGACGCAGAAGCTCCACGGCTATGAGGTGCAGCCGCATCAATCCGTGAGCGATATTTCTCAGGAAGCGCTGCGCTACATCCGCGACCGCCGTACGCCGGCCTACAAGTTCTTCAAGGAGTTTACCTTCGAAGCGCTCAACGAGCTCTACGAAAGCAGCAAGCATAAGATCATTCTGGAATTCCTGTGCCGCTTCCTGAACAATGCAGAGCGCTGGCTGCGCTGCGAAATCCGCTTCATGGTCGACCCGACCAACGGTCACCTGTGCATCACCGTGCTGCTGCTGGATATCCATGAGCAGAAGGAAGAGGAGTTCAAGATCATCGACCGGGCCGAGCACGATTCTCTGACCGGCTTGCTCAATCGCTCCTCCGTCAGCCAGCTGACCAATCAGACGCTTGCCGACAAGCAGGCCTCCAGCTCCATGCATGCGCTGTTCATCATCGATCTGGACGATTTCAAGCACATCAACGATACATGGGGCCACAGAGCGGGCGACGACTGCCTCAAAACCTTCGCGCAGGTGCTCAAGAGTACGTTCCGTTCCACCGATCTGGTCGGCCGTCTGGGCGGCGATGAGTTCATCATCTTCATGCGCTTCGTCGCCACGCGCGAGGTGGTTGAGGAGAAAGCCGCCGCGCTGCTTGACGCTATCAACCGGGCCAAAACGGATTATTCCGGCGTCACGCTCAATGCCAGCATCGGTATCAGCCTCTATCAGGCCGACGGAATCAATCTGGATCAGCTCTATGAGCGCGCCGATAAGGCCATGTATCACGCCAAGCATCTGGGCAAGAACAAGTACTTCTTCGCCGGCGATCTGTAAGCAAAGATCCGCATCAACAAAAAAACGGTCGTCCGACTTTCCTGTCGGCGACCGTTTTTCTGTCGTTATTCGTCCATCTCGATGATGGATCTCGCTTTCTTCGGGAAGCTCTTGAACGCCTCTGCGCCAAACGGCGCATACACGTAAACCTTGCCGCAGCCCTTGATCGCATTCTTTTTGATTCTGAGCTTTCTTCCCCGCACGACGAGGCT
>JAFQIF010000175.1 GCA_017397695.1 Clostridia bacterium | reverse complement strand
GTTCCGGAGTCGGAGTCGGCGTGGGGGTCGGAGTCGGCGTGGGAGTCGGAGTCGGCGTGGGGGTCGGAGTCGGTGTGGGGGTCGGAGTCGGCGTGGGGGTCGGAGTCGGCGTGGGGGTCGGAGTCGGCGTGGGGGTCGGAGTCGGCGTGGGGGTCGGGGTCGGCGTGGGAGTCGGAGTCGGCGTGGGGGTCGGGGTCGGCGTAGCGCTCAGCTCGACCAACGCGCCGTCCAGCTGCTCCAGCAGCGCATCCACGCTGCCCGGCATCACGCTCAGCAGCGTGCTGGAACCGGCGGCAGCGGCATACAGACCTGCCGTATCAGCGCCGGAGGGTACAATCTCGATGCTCTTCTCATCGGTAACCACGCCGTCCACGGTGGCTTCGTCGCCAAAGGTGGCGGCAAAGGTATCCTTCAGGCCGTCTGCCTTGATAACCTTGTCAATGGTATCCAGCAGGTCGCTGCCGGTGGCCTGCGCGCCCGGCGTGAGCACGATGCCCTGCACGCCATGATCGTCGTAGAGCACCAGTGCCTGCGCGGCAGCGGCGCCTTCGGCAGTCTCGGAAAGCGCGGCATTGTCCGGCGCAGGGGTTTCAAACGCCTGCGGGTTAAGCGCCTTCTCGCGCAGCTGAGCAAAGGTCAGCGGCGCAGGGGTGGCGGTGGGCTCGGCCACGAGCGCCACATCGCCGCTGTTGACCGCATCGGACACGGCGTCCACGCTGAGCGCTTTGCCTTCTGCGGCGCGCAGCAGTGCACGCAGCACATCGTCGGACAACTCGGTGTTCGGCGCGATGTAGAGGGTCGCATCCTCGTCGTCAGCCTCCAGGGAGGAAACGAACGTGGCGGAAGAGGAAGCGTCGGTCTCGCCCGCGGTTGCGGCGCGGATCAGACGGATCAGCTCATCCTCGGACAGGTCGCTCTGGGGATCATAGCGCACGATCATGGAGCCGTCTTCCTGCTCCTCGGCGGCGAAGATGGTCTTGCCGTCGTCGGCGGAAGCGCCGGCGAAGACAGGCAGGATATCGTCCACCGTCTGGGTGATGCGCTGGATCTCATTGCCGTCCAGATCGTAGAGGACCACGTCGCCGGTCGAATCGACGATCATGACGCCTGGATGCGCGCGGTACACATACGTGACCTGTGAGCGCACGAGGTCGTGCATCTCGCGGGAATCCAGCGTGATGCGGCGCTCAGCACCCTCGGCTGCCTTGCGCGGGAAATACACGCGATGCACCCACGCGCCGGTATTGCGCACGCGCAGGGTGCGGCGGCCATCCACGAGAATGGAGGAATAGAGGTAGAAGGAATGATCATCCGCCTTCGTATTGGCGGTGATGGTCAGCCTGGCGCTCGCCGCGCCAGGAACGACGGCGGGTACGCCGGCAAGCGTATATTCGCCGTGGGCGTTGTAGCCGCCGGCGGCGCGCGTGATATCAAGCGTAACGTCCTTCACGCCGCGCACGATTTCGGTCATCGCCGCAGGATCCGTTTCCGTGACGGCGGATGCACTGGTTTGTGCGCTGGCGGGGCCATAGGCGCCGCTTGCCTGGTTGTCCACTTCGATGGCTTCCAGCTGCCAGTAGCAGGCGGTTTCGCCGCCGGCCAGCGCGAGGGCGGGCAGCAGCAGCACCATGCACAGCGCCAGGACACGCAGGATGTTCTTCATGACGGGAGCTCCTTTCCATACGCATCTCCGGCAGGATATGCGCATTCCCCGTTGGGAAAATGTAACATTTTATTTATAGCATGTTCGGACAAAAAAAGCAAGTATTCACTAAAAAAACTGGAAATTTGCGGCTGTGTGCGTATCGGAATTATAAAATTTATTCAAAAATAGGGCTAGTCATGGGGGGTGATTTAGGCTATAATGGGGACAGCTAGAAAAACATGAAAGGGAGGGATTGACCGTGATCCAGATCATCTTTGGCAAGAAGGGTTCCGGCAAGACCAAGCGTATTTTGGATATGGCGAATGCTTCCGTGAAGGAAGCGAAGGGCAACGTGCTCTTTGTGGACGACGATAAGAGCTACACCCTCAGCCTCAAGCCCCAGGTTCGTTTTGTGGATGCGAGCGAGTATTCCGTGAAGGGCGAGGACTCCTTCTACGGCTTCCTGGCGGGCATTCTCGCCGGCAACTACGACATCAGCGTGATCTATGTGGACGAGTTCCTCAAGCTCGTGAAGACCGACGCTGCTGACCTGGTTGACTTCTTTGCCAAGCTCGAGACGCTCGTTGCCAACGCTGGCTGCGACATGATCATCAGCTTCAGCGAAGACGCTGCGAACGTGCCGGAGAGCATCCGCAAGTACCAGATCTGATTCTGACTGCGCCCTGCGGCGCCGTACAATCAAACATCGGGCCGCTTCCTTGTCACTTGACGGGGAAGCGGCTTTCTTGTATAATGAAGAGACAATTTTTTCTAAATATGATTGGGTTTTGCCCGTTCAATACAAGAGGAGGAATCTCTATGCAGATGCTTTCCACCCGCGGCGCTGCCGCTGTATCCCCGTCCAGGGCTATTCTGCGCGGTCTCGCGCCCGATGGCGGCCTGTATGTGCCTGCCGCGTTCCCGTCCTTTTCCGCAGATGAAATCAAGGCGCTGGCGCCCATGAGCTATCAGGAGCGCGCCCTCTTTGTGCTTGCCCGCTTCCTGCCGGATTTTACGCAGGAAGAGCTGAAAGCGGCTATCGCCGGCGCTTATGGCACCGGCTTTGATGCAGAGGCAATTGCTCCGATGGTGAAGGTGGGCGAGCGCGCCTATGCGCTGGAGCTTTGGCACGGACCGACGCTGGCCTTCAAGGATATGGCGCTGCAGCTGCTGCCGTACCTGCTGACCATGAGCGGCAAAAAGCACGGCGAGGAGCGCGAGGTGTTCATCCTGGTGGCCACCAGCGGCGACACGGGCAAGGCCGCGCTCGAGGGCTTCCTGGATGTGCCGGGTACCCGCTGCTGCGTGTTCTATCCGGACGGCGGCGTCTCTCAGGCGCAGCGCCTGCAGATGGTGACTACCGGCGGCAGCAATACGCATGTCATTGCTGTGAAGGGCAATTTTGACGATGCGCAGACCGGCGTGAAGAAGATCTTCTCCGATCCGGATTTTGCCGCGGAGATGGATCGTCAGGGCCGCGTGCTCTCCTCCGCGAATTCCATCAATTTCGGCCGCCTTGTGCCGCAGATTGTCTACTATTTCTCCGCTTATGCGGATCTGCTCGCGGAAGGCGCGATTGCGATGGGCGACAAGGTCAACTTCTGCGTACCGACGGGCAACTTCGGCGATATCCTCGCCGCGGACTATGCTGGCAAGGCGGGCCTGCCTGTGGGCAAGCTCATCTGCGCGAGCAACGAGAACAACGTGCTCACCGATTTCATCAACACCGGTGCGTACGATATTTCCGGCCGCGATTTCTTTAAGACCATTTCTCCGTCAATGGATATTCTGATTTCCTCCAACCTGGAGCGCCTGCTGTTTGATCTGTGCGGCTGCGACGGCGCAAAGGTGGCCGATCTGATGGCGCAGCTTAAGGCTGAGCGCCGCTACCAGGTGGATGACAATATGCTCAGGAAACTTCAGGCGCAGTACGCCGCAGGCTATGTGAATGAGGACGGTATCCGCGCGGAGATTGCGCGCACCTGGCAGGAGGAGCACTACCTGATGGACACCCATACGGCTGTGGCTTCTGCGGTGCTGCGTGCTTACGTCGAAAAGACCGGCGACAAGACCCCGAGCGTGATCGTATCCACGGCCAGCCCGTATAAGTTCGGCGCGTCCGTGCTGGAGGCGATTGCGGGCAGCGAGGCTGTCCGGGGCAAGGATGATTTTGCCTGCTGCGCGATGCTCAGCGAGATGACCGGCACGCGTGAGCCGGATCAGATTGCCAAGCTGCCGGAGATGGAAGTGCGCCACACAGGCGTGTGCGAAAGGGACGCGATGGCGCAGGCCGTGCTCAGCGCTGTCAAATAACTTTAAACCGCTGCGAAGCGAGCATGGGGTGCAGGGGCAATGCCCCTGCGAGGGATTCGGGGACACAGTCCCCGGGCACAGCCCAACGTGACTCCATTATAAAAGGACGACCCCGGTCGTCCTTTTTATATGCGTATTTTGTTAAACCTCGTACATCTCCTGCGTCGGCGCGTAGTCCGAGCGGTATGCAATGATACGGCCAAAATCATTCTGCGCGGCGACGGAGAGCATTTCCTCCTGTGTGCAGTGGATGGCGTAGCGAAGCTTGCGCGCATTGCCGGAATGCATGAGCGAGGCGGCATAGGTACCTACTTCGACGGTGCCGGTCATAAACACGCGCGCGCCGCAGATGAGCAGCTGGCGCAGCAGCACCAGGGAATCCGGTTCGTCCAGCTGAGGATCGCTGATAAAGTATACGCCCAGCGCGACAAATTCTTCGGGAATCGGGCGCACGAAAATGCTGGAGAGGATATCGCTGGCTTCGGGCTTGACCCACATGGTCGTAGCGTCCAGCTGGGAGAGCTCGCGGCGAAGATGCTCATCGGCAAAGATGTCCACATCGGGCAGACGCTCGGATACACAGGAGATGATGCCCAAGCCGCGACCGTAGGCAGGCACGGGCAGCAGCACAGGCCTGTTATCCTCGATGGCTTCGGCGATGGCACTGACCAGCGCATCCAGCTGCTCGTCGCGTGTGCTGGCGGATTGGGTGCCGTAGTCGCAGTCGAGTACGGCGATATCGGCCTTCAGGCCGGCAATGGCGTCTGTTTCGTGGATGCGCGCGGCAGGGTAATAATCGCCGGAGAAGAGGATGGACTTTTCGCCGTCGCGGATGCGGAACCAGGCGCTGCCCAGACAGTGACCGCTGCGGCCCCAGATCAGATGCAGGCCGCCGGGCAGCTCCACCTCGGTAAAGGGCAGGCTCAGACCTTCCAGAACGATGGGGTCATCCACAGCGATATGCAGCTGCTGCGCGGTTTCTGCGGTCATGACCACGTGTCCGGAAAAACCGTTGGAAAACAGATATGCCAGAGCGCCGGACTGATTTTCGTGGGAATGGGTCAGAAACAGGTACCGTGCGGAGCGGATCTGATCGAGTGTCAGGTGAGGCACCTCGTCGCCCGGGTAGCAGCGCTGATAGCCGCAGTCCACGATGAACGAAGCGGCGCTCGCCTTGACAAAATAGCAGTGACGCTGCTGGCTGCATGGTTCTCCTGTCAGATATAGCTTCATGAATGCCTCCCGGTATGGGCACGCTGCACGGCGTACCATATGGAAATCTGAACGATTAGAGATAGTATAGCGTAAATTGACCGGGCAGTAAAGCCGTCAAAATCCACGAAAGTTCAAATTGTGTTCAACAATTTGTCCAATTTCGAGTGAAAATACAACTGTCCTCTTCCATATTCTCTGTTGTTCGTGGTAAAATGTAGCGTGTATGGAAAATGCGCGGGGTTTTGCGGCGTCAGCGGGAAGAAAAGCGCTGCACGATCCGTTTATTGAATAGAAAGGAAATGATTCCCGGATGAGTTCGGGATGAGGTGAGAATATGAAGAAAAGTTGGTTGGCGGCGCTGATGCTGGCGGTGCTGCTGCTGCCCGGCGCGGCGCTGGCGCAGAGCGCGGTGGTGAACAACGGAAGCGATCCGTCGAGCAGGCTGAACATGCGCAGCGCCCCTTCGCGCGATGCGCAGGCTGTGGGCAAGTTTGTCAGCGGCACGCAGGTGGAAATCCTCTCCGACGAGGGGAACGGCTGGGCGCTGGTGCGCATCGGCAGCGGCGACGCCGGCGTGACGGGCTATATGATGCGCGATTATCTCAAGGATTCCAGCAGCGTGGATGCCAGAGAGCGCCGAGCGGTGGCCTCTCCCTATGGCACGCAATCCGTTGTGCTGCGCAACAGGCCGTCCAATTCCTATCATCCTGTGGCGATGCTTGCCGTGGGCGAAATGGTGACGGTCATCGGCGTGAGCGGTGATTTCTGCTATGTGGTTACGGGCGGCGGCCAGGTGGGCTGCCTGCTGTCGGGAGAACTCAGATAACGGAAAAACAATTGCAAACGAAGAAAGCGGGAGCGACGATGCTCCCGCTTTTTGCATGCTGTTGTGAAGGGGTCGAATTACTTCTCATAGCCCACGCGCATGACGACGCCCTGCGCAAAATCGCCGAACTTTTCGCCAAAGAGATTGATGCCGCCCACGTTTTTGCTGTCGGCGTCCACGCCCACGCGCAAAGAGATGTAATCCAGGGCGTCAAGATTCAGGTCTGCAAGCGTCACGCCGGAGAGCGGTTCGCCGTCCAGGCTGCTGCCGCCGGCGTCCACGCGCCAGGTCTTGAGCCTGCCGAACTGGCTGGCCGTATCGCTCCACCAGGAGGGATTGAGCCGGCCGCGCCGCCCGCCGTAATCGCCGGGGCTGGTCCATACGCCGAGCGTCGTACCATTGACCGCGACGTGGATGTCGCTCTTGAAGTCCTCGCGGTACATGGGCGCATTGGAAGACATCTCCATGGAAAACTCGAGGAAGCTGACCTGGGCAGGGTCAATCTCGCCCAGGGAAAAACGATACTCCAGCTCTCCGGAGCTGAACCAGAGCATCTGCGCTTGAAAGCGGTCCGGATGATAGAACGTGCGCGGCGCGTTGGTTTCGCCGATCCAGGCGTGGTCGGATACCATGCCGCATTCCGGCGTGATATGCTCCGCGCTGGAATAGCTGCCGATGGGCAGACGCAGCGTGAGCGCGCTCATGCCGCTGGGCAGCTCGCTGGTCAGGCGCATGCTCACCGAATTGATTCTGCGTGAGCAGAGCTTCATAGCGCCGCGGATGCCCGGCTGGATTTCGGTGCTGATCAGGCCGGCTTCTTCCAGCTGGCGCACGTTGAGCGCCGCTGTGGATACGGGCAGCGCGAGCGCCTCGGCCAACTCGTTCACGTTCATGGGGCGCACGCCAAGGAGCGCAATCATCCTGACGCGCATGGGAGAGGACAGCGCCTTGGCGACGGGGCACAGGCGGTCGATTTCGCTCAGCGAAAGGCTGATGTGTCGGGTTTCGTCGACGGAAATGGGCATGGCGCACCTCCTTGAGCATCGGGAACGCGACGCGATATCATGGGGAAACTCTTTCGAAAAATCATTATAGAACAAAAGCACCCCGGACACAAGAACGGAATGTATATTTGCAACAAAATGCTGTATAGTTAATCAAAATGCCGCACCTTTATGCAGGGTGCGGCAGAGGGATTCAGTACTGAGCCTTGACGAAGCGGCGGAATGCATCCAGCGAACGCTCGACCTTGGCGGTATCCACGCAGTAGGCAATGCGGAAGTATCCCGGCGCGCCGAAGCTGTCGCCCGGTACGAGGATCAGATCGTGCTTCATGGCCTTTTTGGAGAAGGCGACGGCATCGTCTTCCAGCGCCTTAGGGAACATGTAGAATGTGCCGCCCGGGCGCACGATGTCAAAACCCAGGCTTGTCAGCTCGCCCAAGAGCAGGTTCATGTTTGTCTCGTATACGCTCAGGTCTGCCGTTAGGTCACAGCAGTCGGCTACGGCCAGCTGCATCAGCGCGGTCGGACAGTTGTGGCCGATGCCGCGGGAAATCTGACCGCACATGGTGGCGAGCATCTTGGATACGCCGCTGGCGGGGTTGACGGCCACATAGCCGATGCGGTCGCCCGGAAGGGACAAAGACTTGGAGAAGGAATAGCACGAGAGCGTGCGCGGATAGAACTTGGATACATAGGGCGCGTCGCTGCCGCTGAAGACGATCTCGCGGTAGGGCTCGTCGGATATCAGCCAGATTTCGTGGCCGAACTGCTTCTCCTTGGCAAGGAGAATTTCGGCGAGCTTCTTCAGAGTTTCGGTGGAATAGGCGACGCCGGAGGGGTTGTTGGGCGTGTTGACGAGCACGGCGTGTACGCTGGCTGTGAGCATCTCCTCGAACGCTTCGAAGTTGATCTGGAAATCGTCAAAGCTTGCCGGAACGACGCGCAGCTTCGCGCCGGTCAGGTTCACATACGGATTATATTCCGGGAAGAAGGGCGCAAAGGTGAGGATTTCATCGCCGGGCGTGGTCACCAGGCGGAAGGCATGCGCCAGCGCGCCGGCCGCGCCGCTGGTCATGAAGATGTCCTCGCCCTTGTAATTCATGGCGAAGCGACGGTTGAGAGAGGCAGCAATCTTCTCGCGCACGGCGGGGATGCCCAGGCTCGGGCTGTAGCCATGCACAAGCATGGGATCGCCCGTCTGGATCAGCTCGATGAGCTTGTCGTTGTAGGCCTTGGGCACGGGGACGGACGGATTGCCCAGGCTGTAGTCGAATACGTTGTCGTAGCCGATCTCTTTGCCGCGCGCGGTGGCGTATTCGCTCAGCTCGCGGATGACGGACTTGCCGGAGAGCATGGCCTTGTATTGCTCGGAAATCATGGGAAGTTCCTCCTTATCTGTAGAGCGCAAGCGCCTGCTCAATCCGACTGAGTTCCTCAGTGGTGAGCGCAGGCGCATCGAGCGCTGCGATGTTTTCGATGATCTGCTGGGGACGGCTGGCGCCGATGAGTGCGGAGGTGACCACGCTGTCGCGCAGCGTCCACTGCAGGGCAAGCTGTGCCAGCGTCTGCCCGCGCTCCTGCGAGATCCTGCTCAGCGCTGCAGTAGTTGCGTTCAGCTTGTCGTCGATCATTCGGGCTTCAGGTATCTCGGATCATGGCCTGCGCGGCTGTCCGCCGGGATGCCATGCTGATACTTGCCCGTGAGCCTGCCGCCGGCAAGCGGGGAGAAGACGATCGCGCCCACACCCTTTTCGCGCAGCACGTCTGTCAGGCCGTTCTCGATCCAGCGGTCAAGCATGTTGTAGCGCGGCTGATGAATGAGCATCGGCGTGCCCATGGCGCGAAGGCAGTCGACGGCAACGCGGGTCTGCTCGGCGCTGTAATTGGAAATGCCGACATAGAGCGCCTTGCCGCTGCGCACGATGTGATCCAGCGCGCCCATCGTCTCTTCGATCGGCGTATCCGGATCGGGACGGTGGTGGTAGAAGATATCGACATAATCGACGTTCATGCGCTTGAGGCTCTGATCGAGGCTGGCGATGAGATACTTGCGGCTGCCAAAATCGCCGTACGGGCCTTTCCACATGTCGTAGCCCGCCTTGGTGGAGATGATCAGCTCATCGCGATGCGGCTTCCAGTCTCTTAGCATGTGCTCGCCGAAGTTGCGCTCGGCCTCGCCGTAGGGCGGGCCGTAGTTGTTGGCCAGGTCAAAATGGGTGATGCCGTGGTCAAATGCCGTGCGCAGAATCTGCTGCTGCTGGGAGAAGGGCGTAATGTCGCCGAAGTTATGCCACAGGCCCAGCGAGAGCGCCGGCAGCTTGAGGCCGCTTTTGCCGCAGCGGCGGTATTCCATCGTATCGTAGCGGGTCTCAGCGGGAATGTATGACATAATTGAACCTCCAAATATTCTCTTTGCAATCAGGGGGACGAATGGGGACGCCGTTCCCATACCCCTGGCAGGGACATTGTCCCTGCACCCATTCGGCTGCGCAATACGCAGCTTAAAACTGCCGCGAAGCGAAGAAGGGGTTCGGGAACGATAGCTCCGAGCGGGCTTGGGCGGCAGCCCAACGTGATCTGGTCGTTTATTTTAGCACAATGAAGCATAAAAGAAAAGAGCGGCATATCCTGCCGCCCTTTGAAATCAATCCACGTATTCCACCCTGCGGCTCTTTGCCAGCACGGGCGCAAGGTACTGTCCGGTATAGCTGCTTTCGCATTGCGCAACCTCCTCCGGCGTGCCCTGGCACACCAGCGTGCCGCCGCCGTCGCCGCCCTCCGGGCCCAGGTCGATCACATGATCGCAGGCCTTGATGACGTCCAGGTTGTGCTCGATGATCAGCACGGAGTTGCCGCCCTCGGAAAGCTTTCGCAGCACGCCCACCAGGCGTTCGCAGTCGGCCATGTGCAGGCCCGTCGTCGGCTCGTCGAGCACGTAGAAGGTTTTGCCTGTGCTTGTACGGGAAAGCTCCGTGGCCAGCTTCACGCGCTGCGCCTCACCGCCGGAGAGGGTGGTGGAGGGCTGGCCGAGCTTGATGTAGCCCAGGCCCACGTCGTAGAGCGTCTGCAGCTTGCGCGAGATTCGAGGGTACGCCTCAAAGAAGCTCAGCGCCTCTTCTACCGTCATGTCCAGTACGTCGGCGATGGATTTGCCCTTGTAGGTCACTTCCAGCGTCTCGCGGTTGTAGCGTCTGCCCTTGCAGACCTCGCAGGGAACGTAGATATCTGCAAGGAAGTGCATCTCAATGCGCAGGATACCGTCGCCGGAGCAGCTCTCGCACCGGCCGCCCCGCACGTTGAAGGAGAACCGGTTTTCCTTGTAGCCTCTCGCCTTGGCTTCCGGCGTGGCGGCGAAGACCTTGCGGATCATGTCGAACAGGCCGGTATAGGTCGCCGGGTTGCTGCGCGGCGTTCTTCCGATGGGGCTCTGGTCGATGGCGATCACCTTGTCCAGCTGCTCCAGGCCGGTAATACCGTCGCTCTCGCCCGGACGCGTGCGCGCGCGGTTGAGGTCGCGCTGCAGCGTCTTGTAGACGATTTCGTTGACCAGCGAACTCTTGCCGCTGCCGGATACGCCTGTGACCACCGTCATCACGCCCAACGGGATGCTTACATCAATATTCTTAAGGTTATGCTCGCGCGCGCCCTTTACAGTCAGATAGCCCGAAGGCGTCTTGCGCGTGACCGGCACGGGAATGCCGCGCCTGCCGGAAAGATATGCGCCGGTGATGGATGCTTCGCAGGCCATGATTTCCTGCGCTGTGCCCTGCGCAATGAGCTGGCCGCCGTGTTCGCCTGCGCCGGGGCCGATATCCACGATCTGATCGGCGGCCATCATGGTGTCCTCGTCGTGCTCGACGACGATCAGCGTGTTGCCGATGTCGCGCAGGTGCTTGAGCGTGCCGATGAGCTGTGCATTGTCGCGCTGGTGCAGTCCGATGCTCGGCTCGTCAAGGATGTACAGAACACCCACCAGCGAGGAACCGATCTGCGTCGCCAGCCGGATACGCTGTGCCTCACCGCCGGAGAGCGTGCCGGCTGCGCGGGAGAGGGTGAGATAGTTCAGGCCTACGTCGGAAAGGAAGCGCAATCGTGCGTCGATCTCCTTGAGGATCGGCTCGGCGATCATGGCGTTCTGCGTGCCGAACGTGAGCCCGGAAAAGAATGCGCGAGCCTTGCTCACAGAGAGATCGGATACGTCTGCGATGGACTTGCCGCCGACCGTGACGGCGAGAATCTCCGGGCGCAGGCGATTGCCCTTGCAGTCCGGGCAGGGGGTTTGAGACATGAGGCCCTCGTAATAGGCCTTGGTGGAATCGCTGGTTGTTTCGGCTGCGCGGCGCTCCGTGGTCGTGATCACACCCTCAAACGGTGCGCTGAACGTGTGACGGTCGCCGTTGGGACGGGTGTAATCGATTTTCAAAGGCTCACCCTTGCTGCCGTAGAGGATGATGTCCAGCGCTTCTCTGGGCAGATCGCACAGCGGCGTATCCAGCGAGAAGCCGTATTTTTCGCTCAGCGCGGCAAAGAACATGTGCGCCTGCGTGCCCGGCTCACTGCTGGTCCAGCCCATGACGTTGAAAGGGTTTTCATTGATGGACTTTGTCCAGTCCGGTACGATCAGATCGGGATCGATCTTCATTTGGACGCCCAGACCCGCGCAGGTAGAGCATGCGCCGAACGGGCTGTTGAAGGAGAAGGAGCGCGGGGCGAGCTCTTCCATGGACACGCCGCAATCCGGACAGGCCAGATTCGAAGAGAAGAGCAGCTCGTACTCGCCCGGGCCGATATCCGCCACGACCACGCCGCCGGAGAGCGCCAGCGCGGTTTCCAGCGAGTCAGTCAGACGGCCCTTGATATCCTCGCGCAGGATCAGGCGGTCGACGACGACCTCGATGGTGTGCTTCTTCTGCTTGCTCATCGCGGGCGCTTCGGCAATGTCGTAAATCTCGCCGTCGATGCGCGCGCGCACAAAGCCTTGCTTGGCAATGGACTCGAGCACCTTGATGTGCTCGCCCTTCTTGGCGCGGATAACGGGCGCAAGCAGCTGTACGCGCGTGCGCTCGGGCAGGGCCAGCATCTGATCGACCATCTGATCCACGCTCTGTTTGCTGATTTCCCGGCCGCACTTGGGGCAGTGCGCCACGCCCACGCGCGCGTAGAGCAGGCGCAGATAGTCGTGAATCTCTGTCACCGTGCCGACGGTGGAGCGGGGGTTTTTGCTGGTGGTCTTCTGGTCGATAGAAATGGCGGGGGAAAGGCCGTCAATGGAGTCGCAGTCTGGCTTTTCCATCTGCCCCAGAAACTGGCGGGCATAGGAGGAGAGTGATTCGACATAGCGGCGCTGTCCCTCGGCGTAAAGCGTATCAAAGGCGAGCGACGACTTGCCGCAGCCGGACAGGCCGGTGAATACGATAAGCTTGTTGCGCGGGAGCGTCAGATCGATGTTCTTTAAGTTGTTCTGACGCGCGCCGCGGATGACGATGTTTTCCTGCATAATGGCTCCTTATGATACGTATGGGGACGCCGGTCCGGGGTACTCGCATAGTCGCGCAAGCGCTCCTTGCGATTCCCGACGCTTCGCCTGCCTGTTTCGTCCACTGGACGCAGCAGGCTTCGGTCCCCCATTTCCCTGGCAGGGACATTGATCCGGGAACCGCAATAGTCGCCTTTGGGGGCTCCTTTGCAGTTCCGATTTCCACCTCGCTGTTTCGCCCACTGGGCGTGCTCGGTTCCAATCCCCTGCACCCTTCTTCGCTTCGCGCCGGTATTAAGAAACAGAATTCGCCCTCGCTGCGCGATTCGCGCAGCGAGAGAAGGGAGTCTGAGGGCGGCAGTCCTAACGTTCCCCAACGTTCCCTTACGCCTTCAGATACTTTCCCGGCTTTCTCTGCCGTCGCTTTCTCTGCGGCACGGCGACAACCTCTTCGGCGATCTCCTCGGGTGATTTGCCCTGCAGTTCAAAGAGCTTGTCGCGCAGCTTGGCTGCCAGCTCGAAGTCGAGATTGGCTGCAGCCTGCAGCATCTTTTCCTCCGTGGCGCAGATGAGCAGATGCAGCTCGTCCTCGCTGAGCTGCTTTTTCGGCTTCTGGGCGGCGCCTTTTCTGGGCGGAACGCCCTGCGGTGCGCCGCCGATCTGAAGCAGATCGCGTACGGATTTCATGACGGTCTTGGGTACGATGCCGTGCGCCTCGTTGAATGCCTGCTGCAGCTGACGCCTGCGCTGGGTCTCGAAGATGGTCTTGTTGATGCTTTCGGTCATTCGGTCGGCGTACATGATCACGCGGCCCTCGGCGTTGCGCGCCGCGCGGCCTACGGTCTGGATCATGCTCACCTCGCTGCGCAGGAAGCCCTCCTTGTCCGCATCGAGAATCGCGACCAGTGCGACCTCCGGCAGATCCAGGCCCTCGCGCAGCAGGTTGATGCCCACCAGCACGTCGAATTCGCCCAGCCGCAGATCGCGGATGATCTCCTGACGCTCCATGGTCTGTACATCCGAGTGCAGATAGCGCACGCGTACCTTCATCTCAGTCAGATAGGTTGTCAGGCTTTCGGCCATCTTTTTCGTCAGCGTGGTAACCAGCACGCGATAACCTGCCTGCGTGACCTTGATGATTTCGGCATAGAGATCGTCCACCTGGCCCGTCGCCGGACGCACGTCGATGATGGGATCGAGCAGGCCTGTCGGACGGATGATCTGCTCGACGACCTGCTGTGTGCGTTCCATTTCGTAGGGTGCGGGTGTGGCGCTCACGCAGATGATCTGGCCGATGCGATCCTCAAACTCGAAAAACTTGAGCGGCCTGTTGTCAAATGCGCTGGGCAGGCGGAAGCCATAATTGACCAGCGCTTCCTTGCGCGCGCGGTCGCCGTTGTACATCGCGCGGATCTGCGGCAGGGTTACGTGGCTCTCGTCTACAAAGACGATGTAGTCGTCCGGGAAGTAGTCCAGCAGCGTGTAGGGGGCGTCGCCGGGCTTGCGTCCGTCGAAGTAGCGGGAGTAGTTTTCAATGCCCGTGCAATAGCCCAGCTCGCGCAGCATCTCGATATCATAGTTGGTGCGCTGGGCGATGCGCTGCGCCTCGATGAGATTGCCTTCCTGCTTGAACTCGGCAATGCGCTGGTCCAGGTCGTGCTCAATGTCCTCGATCGCGCGGTCAATCGCCTCGCGCGGGGTAGCGTAGTGCGTGGCAGGGTAGATGGATACGTGCGCCAGGCTCATCACCGTATGGCCGGAGACCGTATCAATGGCCGAAATCCGGTCGATCTCGTCGCCGAAGAACTCGACGCGGATGGCGTTTTTTTCGTTGCCCGCTGGGAAAATCTCCACCACGTCGCCGCGCACGCGAAATGTGCCGCGGTCAAACTCGATGTCGTTGCGGTCGTACTGGATTTCCACCAAGAGCTTCAGCAGATCGTCGCGCTCCATGGTCATGCCCGGGCGAAGGGAGATCATCATGCCTTCGTATTCGCTGGGATCGCCCATGGAATAGATGCACGACACGGAGGCGACGACAATCACATCCCGGCGCTCGCGCAGCGCCGCCGTGGCGCTGTGCCTGAGGCGCTCGATTTCTTCGTTGACCGAGGCGTCCTTTTCAATGTAGGTATCCGTGGAGGCGATGTAGGCCTCCGGCTGGTAGTAATCGTAATAACTTACAAAGTATTCCACCGCGCTGTCGGGAAAGAACTCGCGGAACTCCGCGCACAGCTGCGCGGCGAGCGTCTTGTTATGCGCGATGACCAGCGTGGGCCGCTGTACCTGCTCGATAACGGAGGCCATTGTGTAGGTTTTGCCCGAGCCGGTGACGCCCAGCAGCACCTGGCAGGGCATGCCGGCCTTTACGCCTTCGGCAAGCGCGGCGATGGCCTGCGGCTGATCGCCCTGCGGCTTAAAGGGAGATTTGAGCACGAAGCGTCCGTCCTGCATAACGTCCTCCTTTAGCGTAAGGTGTCCTGATTTTGATCATTATAGCACAGATTAAAAAAGGGAACAAGTGTTCCTTTTGAATTGACAGGGGTTTTGTTGGACGATAAAGATCAGGGAAGGTCAATAAAAATAATTTTTGAGAAAATACAAAGCATATCCGGATTTTGCGCAGAAATGAACATTTTATATGTAAAAAATGCAAAATGAATTTGGCAATCCAGCAGGAGATTGCAGGAAGCAATTGAGTTTGCAGGAGGGGATAATACTTCCTGAAAATCAAGCAATAGCAGAATTTTCGTGCGATTTTGGCAGATGGATGATATAATAAATGCAACGAGAGGCGGCTGAAAGATGTGGAGGCCGCCTCGAAAATCCAAATATCCATTCCCGACGTCAGAATCTCAAGGAGGGTGGGCCATGACCGCCATGATCATTTTCGCCGCGCTGGTCGCTGCGAGCATCGCTTATTCCATCTACGATAACCGCTGCGACGAAGTCGCCCGCCAGATTGACGATTACTACCGCATTGAGTTCAAGAAGAGCTATCAGCTCTCCAACGGACCGTATTGATTTCGGGAGATCACCATATACAGTGCAGCCGGAGCGAGAGCTCCGGCTTTTTGCGTATAGAAAAAAGAGGCGTCTGCCTCTTTATGATTGCCTCTACAGCCCGGCAGCGCGCAGCGGCTTTTTCAGCCGCAGGCACAGCGCGGCGGCCAGCGCGATTTTGACAACGTCGCCGGGGATGAACGGCAGCACGCAGGCGCTCAACGCGCCCCAGAGCGCCGTACCCGTGGTCAGCATGAACCAGCATGCGCCCGCCGCATAACAGCCGGCGGTACCCATGGCCATCGAGATGAGCAACGCGCGGCGCGAAAACCCCATACGCTCAAGCAGCGCACCGTCCAGCCAGGCGCACAGAATATATCCGGCGAGGAAGCCGCCCGTAGGCCCCAGAAGCACGCCCACGCCGCCGGAAAAACCGGCAAAGACCGGTACGCCTGCCGCACCGAGAAACACATACGCGCCTGCGGCAGCGGCGCCCCATCTGCGCCCGAGCAGCGTGCCGCACAGATGAACGGCGAGCAGCGAAAGGCTGACAGGCACCGGCGGCAAAGGGATATGAACCTGAGCGAGCAGGGCGCACAGCGCGCACAGCAGCGCGGAAAGCGTGAGCCTCTGGGTGGCTTGTGTGCGCATGGGCGCGCCTCCTTTGCAAAAGGGAATCGATCGCAGTGTACTATGGAAGGGCAAATGCTGTCAAGCGAAGGCTGATTTGGCTTGTGTTTTTGCGGGCTATCTGTTAGAATAAACTGTATATCTCTGGAAATCATGGGAACAAGAAGCGAAGGGAGAACCTTTTTATGGATATGAAACAAGTTATTGCCGAGCGCATTGCAAGCGGCGCTCAGGCGTGTTTTGAGGGTTGTGCGCTTTCCTGTGCCGATCTGATGGCGATGCTGGAAACCCCGCCGGATAAGAAGCTGGGCGACTATGCGCTGCCGTGCTTCCGCCTGGCCAAGACCCTGCGCAAGGCGCCGCCGATGATCGCGGCCAGCCTGGCTGAGAAGGTTTGCTGCGAGGAGATCGACCACGTGGAAGTTGTGGGCGGCTACATGAATATCTTCCTCAAGCGCAGCTGCCTGGCCAGGAATATCGTCGAGGCCGTGCTCGCCAAGCCGGGCGCATGGGGCTCTTCCAATGCGGGCGAGGGCAAGACCGTCTGCCTGGACTATTCCTCCATCAACATCGCCAAGCGCTTTCACATCGGCCATCTTTCTACGACGATGATCGGCCACAGCCTTAAGCGCATCTACGATTTCAATGGCTACACCACCGTGGGCATCAATCATCTGGGCGACTGGGGCAGCCAGTTCGGCAAGATGGTTGCCGCTTACAAGCTGTGGGGCAACCGCGAAGAGGTCGAGCGCGGCGGCGTGCAGGCGATGGTTGATCTGTACGTCAGGTTCCACGCCGAGGCGGAGAAGGATCCCAGCCTTGACGATCTGGGCCGCGCGTGGTTCAAGAAGATCGAGGACGGCGACCAGGAAGCCCTCGAAATCTTCTCCTGGTTCAAGGCCGTCACCCTCAAGGATACCCAGCGCGTGTACGATCTGCTGGGCGTGAGCTTTGACAGCTACAACGGCGAAGCCTTCTACAACGACAAGATGGATCCGGTGGTTGCGGAGCTGCGTGAGAAGGGCTTGCTGGTCGAAAGCCAGGGCGCGCAGGTGGTCAATCTCGACGACTACAACATGCCCCCGGCGCTGGTGCTGCGCAGCGACGGCGCTACGCTCTATATCACCCGCGATCTGGCCGCCGCGTTCTATCGCCACAACGAGTATAAGTTTGACAAGTGCCTCTACGTCGTCGCCTATCAGCAGAACCTGCATTTCAAGCAGCTTTTCAAAATCCTGGATCTGATGGGTCACGAGTGGCACAAGGGCATGGAGCACGTCTCCTTCGGCATGGTCTCCTACGAGGGCCGCGCCCTGTCCACCCGCGAGGGCTATGTCGTCTATCTCGAAGACCTGCTTAACAAGGCGATCGAGAAGGCGCGCGAGATCATCGAGGAAAAGAGCCCGAACCTGCCCAACAAGGACGAGGTGGCGCGCCAGGTCGGCGTGGGCGCCGTGGTCTATTTCGATCTGCACAACGAGCGCATCAAGGATATCGACTTCCGCTGGGACCGTGCGCTGAGCTTCGAGGGCGAGACCGGTCCGTACGTCCAGTACACCCACGCCCGCTGCTGCTCCGTGCTGCGCAAGGCCGAGGCTTACAAGGACGCCCAGCCCAATTACGACGTGCTCTGCGACGACGAGGCGCTGGATGTGCTCATGCAGCTCTCCCGCTTCCCGGAGACCGTGCGCAAGGCCATGGACCAGAATGAGCCGTGCCTCATCACCCGCCATGTGACCTCCCTGGCTCAGGCGTACAACAAGTATTACTTCGAGCACCGCATCATGGACGAGAGCGACGCCGCAGCGACCGCTGCCCGTGTCCGCCTGACCGACGCTGTGCGCGACGTCATCAAGACCGGTCTGTACCTCATTGGCGTGGAAGCGCCGGAGCGCATGTAAGAACGGGAAACGAGGGGGACGCTGGGCTGCCGCCCAGACCTGCACGGGGACATTGTCCCCGAACCCCTTCTTCGCTGAGCGTATGCGCAGCGGAGGGAAAATGATGATTTGCTTATAACTGCCGCGAAGCGTATATGGGGTCAAGGGGCGAAGTCCCTTGTCAGGGGGTTGGGGATGAAATCCCCAACGTACTGCATAAGAAAAGGAGCCACAGCGATGGATATTCACGAGCTGCGCGAACTGATGCTGGACATCGAATGCATGACCGTGCTGCGCCATGTGATGGACAAGCCGGCCATGGCGGCGCTGTATCGCCTGGTGTGCGACTGCGCAAACGACGGCACAAGCGAGAACGAGCTGGTCTATGCCTACTGCGAGGTATACAATGCCTGGCTGGCGGCTGCATCCGCGGGCCGCGGCGGCTTTGCCCGCGCTGCGCTGGAAGCTGTGCTCTTTGAGGAGAGTCCGGTGGCTGCGATGTGCGCGCGCATGGATGCAAGCCGCCTGCCCTACAGCGTGATGAACGCGCTGGGCCATGATCTGGAGGTGCTTGGCAGGCTCACGAATATCGATCCTGCGATGTTCATGCTGCTGTGCGAGCGCGCGGGCATGTCCGGCAAGATGGCGGCGCGCCTGCCGATGTGGGAGCCGGCGCTGGGCGAGACACAGTTTGATCCGCGCGTGGATGCGAAGATGCTCTCCCGCGAGGGGGCACGGCGTGTGGCGGCGTTCTTCCGCAAGCATGGCACCGGCCTGTTCGCTTCCTGCCCGGGCAGTACCTGGGTGGGTGTGAGCGAGAAGTATCCGCTGGGCCTGCGCGGCATCACAAAGCCGGACCCCATTTGTTTGGAAGATATGGTACTTTATGAGAAGGAGCGCGGCGTGCTGGTAGAAAATACGCAGCGTCTGCTTGCGGGCCGTCAGGCGTGCAACATCCTGCTCTACGGCGACAAAGGCACTGGCAAGAGCGCGACGGTGAAGGCGCTGCTGACGAGCATGTGGCTGGAAGGCCTGCGCATCGTCGAGGTTCCGCTGGCGCATCTGACCAACCTGCCTGCGATCTTCTCGATCCTTCGCGAGCAGCCGGGAAAGTTCATCGTCTTTGTCGATGATCTGGCCTTTGGCGATTCCTGCCCAGAGTATACCGCGCTCAAGACGGTGCTCGAGGGTGGGCTGGAGGCGCGCCCGGAGAATGTCGTGGTCTACGCCACCAGCAACAGACGCAACATCGTGCGCCAGCGCTTCTCCGAGCGCCAGGACGACGTCAACGAGCGCGACACGCTGGAGGAGAAGTTTTCTCTGGCCGACCGCTTTGATCTGCGCCTCACCTTCCAGGCGCCCTCTCAGGACGAGTATTTCGTCATCTGCCGGGCGCTGCTGGACGCCCGCGGCGTCGAATACGACTGGGAGGCGCTCATGCCGCGTGCCCGCGCATGGACGGTCAGCCACAACGGCTGCTCGCCGCGCATCGCGCGCCAGTTTGTCGACCTGATCGAGGGCGAAATGGCGGAATAAACGGATATCATTCATTCAAAAGCAAAGCCGCAGGAAGATAACTCCTGCGGCGTTTTTGAAAAAGTGGAGAACAAATGGATTGAATATGGGCGCATATTCCTTGAAAGTGGAGGATATGTGGAGGAATGAAGACAAATCGAAGAAAAAATTGGATATCAAGTGCCATTGGGATGGCATCTGTCCTTTTGTGCGCGCTTGTGCTGGGCGTAGTGTTTTACGGCGCGATGGCCTATCAGATGGCAGGGGAAAGGCGCAGCGATATGATGCGCTCCGCCGTGCAGGAGGATGGATTGCTGGCGCTGCCCGATGTACAGCTGCTTTCCCAGGAGGAGACGCAGCAGACGTTCGGCGGTGAAATCTGTAGCGTCGTCACGCGTGTGTATCAGCTGGAAGACGGCGTGCAGGCGCAGGCTGTTACGGCCAGCCCGGCGGCATATATCGAGCGCCTGGCCGCTCAGGGCTATGAGGCGCAGCGCATGACGGGCTTTGTGCTTGCCGGGATGGATGCGGTATACAGCGTCCATGGAATGCAGGGCATGCTCAGCGCGCGCGAAGGCGAGCGGATTTATCTGCTCAGCGCGCCTGCAGATGAGCAGATGATCTATGCCCTGGGCGCTGCCGCCTGCCTGAACTGAAGAAAAAAAGGAGCGGAAAAAGCCGCTCCTTTTGTGTGTCATCCCATGGGCAGATGGTTTATGTTACAGAACTTCACAGTTTTCAAAATATTTTTACGGAAAAGTGCCGGAAATGCTTGACAGGCCTTTAAAAAAGGGATACAATACTATATTGCATTAGTATGCACAATAGCGAAGCTATGTCCGGGGGACAAAGCTTCATGAGACCATTGTACAACGCTTTGAGCTGTTTGGCAATGAGCAGTTTCAAAGCTTACGTGCACATTGCATAATCCTTTGCAAGGCTTTAGACAAGTTAGGGGTGATGGCATTCATGGTTACCGTCCGCGACGCGCGCGAGGAAGCTGAGATCATGAAGTACGTCGGAGTTCATGACGTGCAGCTGGGAAAGGGCAGGGTTCGCAAGAGCTTCGCCAGCATCGAAGAAGTTGTGGAGATGCCCGATCTGATCGAGGTTCAGAAGAATTCTTACGAGCGTTTTCTCAAGGAGGATCTCCGCGAGGTCCTCAATGATGTATCGCCGATTTACGATTTTAATGGCAACTTGAAGCTGGAGTTCATCGATTACTCCCTCGACAAGACGCCCAAGTACACGCTGGCGGAATGCCGCGAGCGCGATATGACCTATGCCACCGCGCTGAAGGTTCTGGTTCGCCTGACCAACAACGAGACCGGCGAGGTCAAGGAGAGCGAAGTCTTCATGGGCGACTTCCCGCTGATGACCGAGAACGGCACGTTCATCGTCAACGGCGGCGAGCGCGTCATCGTCAGCCAGCTGGTCCGCTCCCCGGGCGTTTACTACCGCGAGAGCATCGACAAGGCCGGCAAACACCTGCTTGACACGCAGGTCATTCCCAGCCGCGGCGCGTGGCTGGAGTACGAAATCGACTCCAACGACGTGATCTGGGTGCGCGTTGACCGCGCCCGCAAGCTGCC